>DATABK010000825.1:0-3259 GCA_036259695.1 Actinomycetes bacterium
GTCGGCGACCGCCGCCTCCAGCGAGCCGAGGACGGCCACCCGCTCCGGCCGCTTGGCGGCCACACGCTCGAACATCGCCTCGTCCGAGCCCATGACCGGGCGCTCCCACAGGTGCCCGGCCAGCCGGGCCACCGGGCCGTACATGGAGCAGGTGAGCAGGACCCCGTCGGCCCCGCCGGAGACGGCGTGCCCGATCAGCGTCAGCATCCGCCGCCGGAGGGGGGCCACCAGCCCACCGGCCGCCTCGGCGTCGGTGACCAGCCGGTCGTCCAGCAGGTGCCAGAGGCCGGCCTCGGGGAAGCCCTCGCGGAAGGCGGCCACCGCCGGGGCGATGGCCGCCGGGGTGGCGTGGACCATCGCCACCGTCGGGCCGGGCTCGCGCGCCACCTGCCCGCCCGTCAGCGCCGGCCGATGGCCTCGACCACGGCGTCGGCGAAGCCGCTGGTCGAGGCGGTGCCGCCGAGGTCGCGGGTGGCCACGCCGGCCTTGACGGTCTCGGTCACCGTCTGCTCGATGATGGCCGCGGCCCGGGTCGCCGAGGGGTCGCCGTGCCGGGCCCCGAGCCAGTCCAGCAGCATGGCGCTGGAGCTGATCATGGCGATCGGGTTGGCCAGGCCGCGGCCGGCGATGTCGGGCGCCGAGCCGTGCGCGGCCTGGGCCATGGCCAGGTCGGAGGAGGCGTTGATCGACGGGGCGATGCCGAGCGACCCGGCGATCTCGCCGGCCAGGTCGGAGAGGATGTCACCCATCATGTTCTCGGTGACCAGCACGTCGAAGTCGGGCGAGCGCCGGACCAGGTGCACGGTCATGGCGTCGATGTGGAAGTCGTCGACGGTGACGTCCGGGTAGCCGGCGGCGACCTCGCGGCAGACGTCGCGGAACAGGCCGGTGGTCAGCTTGAGGACGTTGGCCTTGTGGACGATGGTCAGGTGCTTGCGGCGCCGCCTGGCCAGGTCGAGGGCGACGCGGGCGATCCGCTCGGTCGCCGGCCTGGTGACGATGCCGAGGGCGATGGCCACGTCCGGGGCCGGCATGAACTCGCCGGTGCCGGCGTAGGTGCTGCGGTCGGCGTAGAAGCCCTGGGTGTTCTCGCGCACGATCACCAGGTCGGTGCCGGAGGAGACGGCCCGGGCGCCCTCCAGGCTCCTGGCCGGGCGGATGTTGGCGTACAGGTCGAAGTGCTTGCGGATGGCGCCGCTGGGGTTCAGGACCGAGCGGTGCGGCTCGGGGTAGCTGGCGCTGTCGTGGGGCCCGAGCAGCCAGCCGTCCAGCTCGGCCAGGGCGTGGAGCGTCTTGTCGGGCACGGCGGCGCCATACTCGGCGATGGCCTCGGCGCCAAGCGGCAGCGGCACCCAGTCGACCGTTGGCTGGCCGGCGACGGCCGCCGTGGCCGCGTCCACCACCCGGACCGCCGCGGGCACGATCTCGGGGCCGATGCCGTCGCCCTCGAGCACGCCGAGCCGGTAGCGTCGGGTCGCCATCGTCATGTCGCGCACCTCGGGGTCGGCAGGCGGAGGCCGGGCGGCCGCCATCGTGCCGGTCGACTGGTCGACCTGTCAACCATTTCCGGTGGCATTGGCGGCGCGTACGATATCGGCACCATGGCAACCGGCCTTCCTCGAATCGACCTGAGCTCGCGCGAGACGCTCACCATGGAGATCGCGCGCCGGCTGCTCGACTATTTCCTGTCGGGCGAGGTCGAGCCCGGGGAGCGGATCCCCTCCGAGCGCCGCCTGGCCGAGTCCCTCGGGGTCGGCCGCTCGCTGGTCCGGGAGGCGCTCAAGTCGCTCCACGTGCTCGGCCTGCTCGAGGTCCGCCAGGGCGACGGCACCTACCTCAAGCGGACCGACTCCGAGCTGCTGCCCCAGGTGATCGAGTGGGGGCTCCTGCTCGGCGAGCGCCCGGCCCTCGACCTGGTGGAGGCGCGGGCCCACCTGGAGGTGGTGGTGGCCGGGCTGGCCGCCGAGCGCCGCGACGCCGCCGCCGTTGAGGACCTGCGCCGGCTGCTGGCCACGATGCGCGAGTCGAGCGACGACCCGGCCCGCTTCGTCGAGGCCGACGTCGGCTTCCACCTGCGGGTGGCCGACGCGGCCGGGAACGTGGTCCTCAGCGACATGCTGAACGGCGTGCGGGCCCTGCTGCGGGTCTGGATCCGCCGGGTGATCGAGGCCGCGGGCGAGACCGGGCCGTCCTACGGCGAGCACCTGCCGATCTTCGAGGCGATCGAGCGGGGCGACCGGGCGGCCGCCATCGCCGCCATGAGCGCCCACATGGAGGGCGCCAGCGCCCGCCTCAAGGCCACCATCTCCCAGAGCGCCTGGTCCAGGCGGGACGCGGCCGAGGGCTGAGCCCTCAGCCGGGCCGGCGGGCCACCGTGACCGCGGCCGCCACCAGCAGGCCCCCCAGCAGCCAGAAGGCAGCCGCGATGCCGGCCGCCCCGGCAACCAGGCCGGCCACCGCCGGGGTGGCCACCTGGCCGACCCGGTTGCCGGTGAGACGGATGGCCAGGGCCGTCCCCCGGGCGTCGTCGGGCACGGCCTGGACGATCAGGCTCATGGTCAGGGGCTGGCCGATGCCGAGGAAGAACCCGGCCACGGCCAGGATCGCGGCCAGGGCGGCGGCGTCGTCGGGGAGCGGCAGGACACCCATGGCCAGGGCCGAGCCGGCGGCGCTGACCGCGATCAGCCGGACCCGCCCGAGCACCCGCACCATCGGGGGGATCAGCAGGCGGGAGAGGATCGAGGCGCCTGCCCGCAGGCTGAGCAGGGCCCCGACCACCGCCGGACCGATGCCGCGGCGCTCGCCGATCACCGGCAGGTAGGCGGTGACGATGTCGACCGAGGCCAGGATGGCCACGCTGGCGAACATTCCCGCCGGCACCCCGGGGGCGCGGACGATGTCGGCGGCGCGCATCGGTCGGCCGGCCTCCCCGCCCCGGTCGCGGGCGCTCCCGGCGGTTCCCGTGCCGAAGCAGGCCGGCACGGCCAGGGCACCCAGGGCGGCCGCGACCAGGAAGGCCCGGGTGGTGGCGCCCTCCAGCGACCCGTCCGGGCCGGCGCCGGCGCTCAGGACCAGCCCGCCCAGGGCAGGCCCGACCAGCTGGCCGAGCGACACGGCGGCCGCCATCAGCCCGAAGTCGCGGTCGTGCTGGCGGTCCTCCGACTGCTGGGCGATCAGGCTCTGGGCGGCCAGGATCAGGGCCAGGTGGCCGAGGCCGAGCAGGGCGCTCCAGAGCGCCAGCTCGGCCAGGGAGCCGGCC
>DATABK010000826.1:0-5131 GCA_036259695.1 Actinomycetes bacterium
ACCTTCAGGGAGGTGTCGCGGACCTCGCGGGCCTTCTCCCCGAAGATGGCGCGCAGCAGGCGCTCCTCGGGGGTCAGCTCGGTCTCGCCCTTGGGCGTGACCTTCCCGACCAGGACGTCGCCGGGGTCGACCTCGGCCCCGATGCGGATGATGCCCCGCTCGTCGAGGTCCTTGAGAACGTCCTCGGACACGTTGGGGATGTCCCGGGTGATCTCCTCGGCCCCGAGCTTGGTGTCGCGGGCGTCGACCTCGTGCTCCTCGATGTGGATCGAGGTCAGGACGTCGTCCTTGACCAGCCGCTCGGAGAGGATGATGGCGTCCTCGTAGTTGTGGCCCTCCCAGGGCATGAACGCGACCAGGAGGTTCTTGCCCAGGGCGAGCTCGCCGGTGTCGGTGCAGGGCCCGTCGGCCAGCACGTCGCCGGCCGCCACCTTGGTCCCCTCGACCACGATCGGCTTCTGGTTGATGCAGGTGCCCTGGTTGGAGCGCTCGAACTTGCGCATCCGGTAGACCTTGGCCGAGCCGTCGGCGTGGCGGACGGTGACCTGGTCGGCGGTGACGTCCTCGACCGTGCCGGGGGTGTCGGCCACGACCACGCCACCGGCGTCGACCGCCACCCGCCGCTCCATGCCGGTGCCGACCAGCGGCGCCTCCGAGCGGAGCAGGGGCACGGCCTGACGCTGCATGTTGGCGCCCATCAGGGCCCGGTTGGCGTCGTCGTGCTCCAGGAACGGGATCAGGGCGGTGGCCACCGACACCATCTGCCGGGGGCTGACGTCCATGTAGTCGACCTCGTCGGGCGGCACGTTGGCCACCTCGCCGGTGACACCGGCGCCCTGGCCGGTGCCGAAGTCGGCCCGGCTGACCGAGCGCTGGCTGGACACGCCGGCCGAGCGGCTGCCCTGGCGGACCAGGACGCGGTCGGTGGCGAAGTTGCCCTGGGCGTCGACGGCCGCGTTGGCCTGCGCGATCACGTGCAGGTCCTCGTCGTCGGCGGTCAGGTAGTCGACCTGGTCGGTGACCCGGCCGTTGACCACCTTGCGGTAGGGGGTCTCGACGAAGCCGTACTCGTTGATCCGGGCGTAGGTCGACAGGTTGCCGATGAGGCCGATGTTCGGCCCCTCAGGAGTCTCGATCGGGCACATGCGGCCGTAGTGCGACGGGTGGACGTCGCGGACCTCGAACCCGGCCCGCTCGCGCGACAGCCCGCCCGGGCCGAGCGCCGACAGGCGCCGCCGGTGGGTCAGGGCGGCCAGCGGGTTGGTCTGGTCCATGAACTGGCTGAGCTGCGAGGTGCCGAAGAACTCCTTGATGGCGGCCACCACCGGACGGATGTTGATCAGCGTCTGGGGGGTGATCGCCTCGGCGTCCTGGGTGGTCATGCGCTCGCGCACGACCCGCTCCATCCGCGACAGGCCGATGCGGACCTGGTTCTGGATGAGCTCGCCGACCGAGCGCAGGCGGCGGTTGCCGAAGTGGTCCTGGTCGTCGGTGCTGGTCGAGGGGTCGCCCTCGTGCAGCCGGACCAGGTAGTCGACGGTGGCCACGATGTCGTCGGTGGTGAGGGTGAGCGCGGTGTGCTGCTCGTTCTCCAGGCCCAGCTTCTTGTTGATCTTGTAGCGGCCGACCTTGGCCAGGTCGTACCGCTTGGGCTGGAAGAAGAGGCCGTGCAGGAGCTGGCGGCCCGACTCGGCGCTGGGCGGCTCGCCCGGGCGCAGGCGCCGGTAGATCTCGACCAGCGCGTCCTCTTCGGTCTTGGTGTGGTCCTTCTCGAGCGTGCCCATCATGGTCTCGGACTCGCCGAACCGCTCGCGGATCTGCTCGTCGCCCATGCCGAGGCCGCGCAGGAGCACGGTCACGGGCAGGCGGCGCTTGCGGTCGAGGCGGACGCCGACGGTGTCCTTCTTGTCGACGTCGAACTCGAGCCATGCGCCTCTGGCCGGGATGACCCGGCAGGAGGTGAGCAGCTTGTCGAGGGTCTTGTCGGGCTCCTGCTCGAAGATGACGCCGGGCGAGCGGACCAGCTGCGAGGTCACGACGCGCTCGGTGCCGTTGATGATGAAGGTGCCCTGGTCGGTCATGACCGGGAAGTCGCCCATGAAAACCGACTGGGACTTGATCTCACCGGTGGTGCGGTTCTGGAACTCGGCCTGGACGTGGAGCTTGCGGGAGTAGGTGTTGTCTCGCTCCCGGCACTCCTCGACAGAATGCTCGGGCTCCTCGAAGCGGTGCTCCCCGAAGGTGAGCGCCATCTGGCCGGTGAAGTCCTCGATGGGGCTGATCTCGTCGAAGGTCTCGCGGAGACCGTCGGTGATCAGCCACTCGAAGGACTGGCGCTGGATGGCGATCAGGTCGGGGATGGGGAGGATCTCGGGGATCTTGCCGAAGGAGAGTCGTAGGGAGGCCGAGGTACGCGGGTCGCTCAACAGGCGTCCCTCCCCTTTCGCGGGAAGCAGGTGTGGAAGCGGGTGGTGCGGCGGTAGTTGGGCACGCCAAAGCCCGGGGTCGGCTGGTCGAAGGCGCGCGAAGACATGCGAAGGAGCAGTGTAGCGCTTTCCTACACCGCCGTCAACGTCGAACTGAGGGTCTGCGTGGGCACCTCACTTCGTCTTGTCCGACCGAGTTTGCCGCCCACTCCCCATGGTGTCAAGCAGCAACTACGGAGAGTGGGCGGCGGGAACGCGCTCGGTGACGTGCCTCGGACTACTTCAGCTCCACGCTGGCGCCGGCGCCCTCGAGCTGGGCCTTGGCCTTGTCGGCCTGGTCCCTGGGGACACGCTCCAGCACGGCCTTGGGTGCGGAGTCGACCAGGTCCTTGGCCTCTTTCAGCCCGAGGCTGGTGAGGGCGCGGACCTCCTTGATGACCTGGATCTTCTTGTCGCCGGGGCCGGTCAGGACGACGTCGAACTCGGTCTGCTCCTCGGCCGCCTCGGCCTCGGCGGCACCCGCCCCGGCTCCGGCCGGCCCGGCCGCGACGGCCACCGGGGCGGCGGCGGACACGTTGAAGGTCTCCTCGAACTGCTTCACGAACTCCGACAGCTCGAGCAGGGTCATCTCCTTGAAGGCATCCAGGAGGTCGTCGTTGGACAGCTTCGCCATCTGTGGTTCTCCTTAGCTCTCGGCCCCGGCCGCCTCGGCGGGGGGTTGGTTCGAGTCGGTGGGGTCGGCCGGGGCGGCCTCGGCGGCGGGGGCCTCAGCCTCGGTGGCCGGGGCGGCCTCGGCGGGCGCCTCTCCGGGGGTCTTGTCCCTGAGGGCGGCGGTCATGGTCGCCACCTGCCGGAGCGGGGCGGCGAGCAGGTTCACGGTCTGCTGCGCGGACGCCTGGAGCAGCCCGGCCAGCCGGGCCAGCAGGACCTCGCGGGACTCGAGGGTGGCCAGCCGCCGCACCTCGTCGGCCCCGAGGACCTTGCCGTCCATCACCCCGCCCTTGACGATCAGGGACGGGTGGGTGCGGGCGAACTCGGCCAGGTCCTTGGCCGCCTGGACCGGGTCGCCGTGAACGAAGGCGACCGCGGTCGGCCCCTCGAGCAGGGCGACCAGGTCCTCGTAGCCCGCCTCGCGCACGGCGATGCTGGTCAGGGTGTTCTTCAGCACCCGGTACTCGGTCGACGACCCGCGCAGCGACGCGCGCAGCTCACCCAGCTCCGCGACCTTGAGGCCCCGGTACTCGGTCAGCAGCGCGGCCACCGACCCTTCCAGGCGTCCCTTGATGGCCTCGACCTCGGCGACGTTGCTCGCGTTCGGCACGGCCTCACCTCCACAACAGAAAATCGGACGGTCCCGGACCGTCCGACTGGCGTATGCCACGCGTGGAGGCACCTTTGCGGTGCTCGCCTGCGCCGGCGCCCTGCTTGGGCCTTCGTGCCATGCGGCAACCGGACGGTCTCTGGCAGGAGGGCACTGTAGCACAGGGGGGCTGTGGATAACCGCGAGCAGGTTGGCGGCCGTATCTCTATTTTGCCTCTAGGCGCCTTGCTGTCATAGGTTCCGAAGCCGTCGATCTTGTCAGAGTCGACGATCGCAGCATCAGAAGGGGGAGGTAGATGGCTACGCCGGTCATCATCAGCCTGCTCGTCGGCCTCGTCGCCGGGGGAGCGTTCATGGCCATGTGGGCCGCGAACCGCATCGAGGAGGAGAGCGTCAGGCAGTTCGACCGCGGATTCGAGCGCGGGCGCTGGCTGACCGACATCACCGTCGCCAAGGCGATCGAGGACCAGGAACGCGCCCGCCGCGTCGGCCTCCTCGTCGCCGGCGCCCACCAGGCCGCCAGTCCCCCCACCCCCCGACCCCCGGGCCAGGAACCCCGGCCGTCCCTGTTGGTCCTCCCCTAGGGGGAGCCGGCAGGTCGGAGTTCCCGAACGACGCAGCCCCGCAGCCCGTCCGCGGCGGACCCCCAGTCCGTCACCGCATCGCGGATCCCCAGTCCGCCATCGCAGGAGGAACCATGCCCGCCGACCTGGTCGCCATCGCCGCCCTGGTGGTGCTGGCCGCCCTCGCCGCCCCACTGGCCGCCGACTGGCGGCGCCGCCTGGCCACCCGCCGCTTCGACGCCGTCTACGAACGAAACCTGCTCCGCCGCACCGGCCACCGCTGACGCACCTTTGGGATCCGGCTCGCGCCGCGGTTCTCGGCCTCGGGGTTCGAGGCTGCTCCGGCCGAGCCGGGTCCCTCCTTATCCTTCTTACTTAGAGGGAGGCGCCGGCCAGGGCGGGGTCGGCGACCCGGACCGCGGTGACCGAGGTCACCGGCGGGGTGAGAAGGCCGCGGGCCGACAGGCGGTCGAGGGCCTCGTCGACGGCCAGGGTGTAGGCCCAGGCCAGGAAGGCCCCCGCGTCCTCGGCCCCGGGGACACGGCGGCGGACCGGGTCGAGCGCCGGGAGGGCGTCCTCGACCAGGCGGACGACCGACCAGCCAAGCCCCTCGCAGAGCTCGAGCAGGACCGGTTCGAGGGAGGCCGGCAGGGCCGGGGCGGCCTCGGGATCGGCCGCGGCCAGCTGGAACGCCGGCGCGTCCGGGCGGCCGAAGCGAACCAGACTGCCCCGCCCCGGCAGGCCGGTGACCCGAGCGAACCACCTGCCGGCGGCCCCCTCGCCCTCGGCCAGCCACACGAACGCACTTCCAAACGCCGGCG
>DATABK010000827.1:0-2370 GCA_036259695.1 Actinomycetes bacterium
CCCGCCGGCCGGCACACCGGGACGTCGAGGGACGGTGCCCACATGGGATGGTTTGACCGGCCGGAATTCGGCCCCAACGTCGGCCTGATCGACGAGATCTACCGGCAGTACCTGGACAACCCGGAGTCGGTGAGCCCCGCCTGGCGGGACTTCTTCGCCGAGAACGAGCCCGAGGGCTACGAGGACCCCGGGGCGGTCGAGGACACCGCCGATGGCCGGGTCGAGGCTGTGGACGGCCAGGAGTAGGCCGCTTCCGGGTCGGCTACGCTCCCCCGCCGGGGGGCTGAGCCCGGAGCCGGGTCAGTGCAGGCCGCCCAGCCAGCGGCGCCGGCGGCCGAGGCCAAGGGCGTGGCACGCAAGGCCGAGGCCAAGGGCGAGGCGCGCAAGGCCGAGCCGCCCAAGGCCGAGCCCAAGGCCGAGGTCCCCGCCAAGCCCCAGGCCCAGGAGAGGTCCGCCCCCGAACAGGACGGCAAGGCCGAGCCCCGGCTCGTGCCCCTGCGGGGGGCGGCGGCCCGGATCGTCGAGGCGATGGAGGCCAGCCGCGAGGTGCCGACCGCGACCTCGGTCCGGACCGTGCCGGCGCGGCTGCTGGAGGTCAACCGCAGCGTCCTCAACGGGCACCTGCGCCGCCGTCAGGGCGGCAAGGTCAGCTTCACCCACATCATCGCCTACGCCGTGGTCAAGGCCCTTGAGGCCGTCCCGGTGATGACCACCATGTACCGGGAGGTGGACGGCAAGCCCAACGCCGCCCGCCCCGAGCACGTCAACCTCGGCCTGGCCGTCGACACCCGCCGCCCCGACGGGTCGCGGACCCTGCTGGTGCCGAACATCAAGCAGGCCGACACCCTCGACTTCGCCGGCTTCGTCCGCGCCTACGAGGAGATCATCGCCAAGGTCAAGGCGAACAAGCTGACCGTGCAGGACTTCGCCGACACCACCCTGACCATCACCAACCCGGGCACGATCGGCACCGTGCTGTCGGTCCCCCGGCTGATGGCCGGCCAGTCGGCCATCATCGGCGTGGGGGCGATCGACTACCCGGCCGAGTACCAGGGGGCCGACCCCGACACCCTGGCCGACGCCGGGATCGGCAAGGTCGTCACCCTGACCTCGACCTACGACCACCGGGTCATCCAGGGGGCCGAGAGCGGCGAGTTCCTGGCCCGGGTGCACCGGCTGCTGCTGGGTGAGGACGACTTCTACGCCGGGCTGTTCCGCGCCATGACCGTCCCGTACGTGCCCGTGCAGTGGCACAAGGACGAGAAGCCGCCCTCCGACACCCTGGAGGCGGTCGAGAAGCAGGCCCGGGTGCTGCAGCTGATCAACCTGTACCGGGTCAGGGGGCACCTGATCGCGAACCTGGACCCGCTCAAGGCCAAGCCGCCCCAGATGCACCCCGAGCTCGACCCGGCCAGCTACGGCTTCACCATCTGGGACCTGGAGCGCCGCTTCGTCACCGGGGGGCTGGCCGGCCAGCGTGAGCTGCCCCTGGGCGAGATCCTCCACATCCTGCGCGACGCCTACTGCCGCACCGGCACCGTCGAGTACATGCACAACGCCCAGACCGACGAGAAGCAGTGGATCCAGGAGCACGTCGAGCGCGCCCCCCAGGAGCTGTCCAAGGAGGACCAGCTCCAGATCCTGCACAAGCTGAGCGAGGCCGAGGCCTTCGAGCGCTTCCTGCACAACAAGTACACCGGCCACAAGCGCTTCAGCCTGGAGGGCGGCGAGAGCCTGATCCCGATGCTGGACGCGGTCCTGGACGAGGCCGCCGACGACGGCATGGAGGGCGCGGTCATCGGCATGAGCCACCGCGGCCGCCTCAACGTGCTGGCCAACAGCGTCGGCAAGAGCTACGGGGAGATCTTCGGCGAGTTCGAGGGCAACCTCGACCCGACCCTCACCCAGGGCTCGGGCGACGTGAAGTACCACCTGGGCGCGGTCGGCAAGCACGTGGCCCGCGCGGGCCGGGAGGTGCGGGTCGAGGTCGCCTCCAACCCCAGCCACCTGGAGGCGGTCAACCCGGTGGTCGAGGGCATCGTCCGGGCCAAGCAGGACCTGCTCGACCGGGGCGAGGAGGCCCCGGTCCTGCCCATCCTGCTCCACGGCGACGCCGCCTTCGCCGGCCAGGGGGTGGTGGCCGAGACCCTCAACCTGTCCCAGCTGCGCGGCTACCGCACCGGCGGCACCGTCCACATCGTGGTCAACAACCAGGTCGGGTTCACCACCAGCCCCGACTACGGCCGCTCCTCCACCTACGCCACCGACGTGGCCAAGATGATCCAGGCGCCCATCTTCCACGTGAACGGCGACGACCCCGAGGCCTGTGTCCGCGTGGCCCGCCTCGCCTTCGCCTTCCGCCAGGCGTTC
>DATABK010000828.1:0-2197 GCA_036259695.1 Actinomycetes bacterium
CCGGGCCATCGAGAGCTTGTCCTCGGTCCCTCCCGGCCAAGCTGGGACATGCGCCTCGGCGACCTGGGCGCCGGCCTCGTGCAGGGCGGCCTCGAGGATGGCGATGCGGGGGTGCGCCAGCCGGTCGTAGGTCCCGAACAGGCAGACCCGGACCGGCTTGGAACTTGGTTCGATCGGGCCCATGGTCCCCCATTGTTCACTTCGGCGCCGGGAAGGCGACTGTCGGATGGCCAGCCTATGACATCGTGGCGGCGGCCCGCCGGTAGGCGGCGGCGGTCAGCGCCGCGCAGCGTTCCCAGGTGAAGGTGGCGGCCCGGGCCAGGCCGCGGCTGGCGGCGTCGGTGCGGGCGGCCGGGTCGGTGGCCAGCTTGGCGATGGCGGCGGCCAGGGCGGTGTCGTCGCCCGGCTCGATCAGGGTGGCGGCGTCGCCGGCGATCTCGGGCAGGGAGCCGCCGGTGGTGGTGACCACCGGGGTGGCGCAGGCCATGGCCTCGAGCACGGGGAGGCCGAAGCCCTCGTAACGGCTTGGGTAGGCGAACACGTCGGCCCCGGTGAGCAGGGCAGCCTTGTCGGCCTCGGGGACGTAGCCGGGGACGAGGATGCGGTCGGCGACCCCGCTGGCCGCCACCGCCGCCGCCAGCTCCCCCGCCCCCCAGCCGGTCAGGCCGGCCAGGACCAGGCGGTGGGGCAGGTCGGCGGCCAGGGCGGCGAAGGCGCGGACCAGGGTGGGCAGGTCCTTGCGGGGCTCGACCGTGCCCAGCCCGAGCAGATAGGGGCCGTCCAGGCCGAGGCGGCGGCGCAGGTCGGCCACCTGGGCGTCGGCGGCGGGCCGCAGGTCGGTGCCGAGCGGGGTCACGTCGACCCGGCCGGCGGGCACGCCGAGCCGTCCGGCCAGGTCGGCGGCGGTGGTCGCCGAGACGCACAGGACCCGGGTGGCCGCGGCCACGGCCCGGCGCATGGCCCAGCCGAAGTAGCGGACCTTGCTGGCCTCGTGCCACTCGGGGTGGGTGAGCAGGGTCAGGTCGTGGACGGTGACCACCTGGGGCAGGCGGGACCGCAGGGGGAGCTCGTAGTGGACGCCGTGGAGCAGGTCGGCCCCGGCCCGCCGGGCCGCCCGGCCGGCCAGCAGCTGGGTCCAGCCGATCCGGGCCGGCCGACCCGCCCCGGCCGCCGCCACCGGCCGCAGCCGCAGCCCCGGGGCGGCCAGCACCGCCGCCGACCCGGGGGCGCAGAACGCCTGCACCTCCAGGTCGTCCCGGGCGGCCAGCCCGGCCAGGACCCGGGCCACGTACACCCCGGCCCCGGCCAGCCGCAAGGGCACGGCTGTCGCGTCCACCGCCACCCGCATCACAGCCGCACCCACCCCGGCGGTCGCCTGACCCCTCCGGTCACGAGGGGCGCTCCGCGACCTCGCGGTAGGTGGACCAGGTGGCGGCGGCGGTGGCCCGCCAGGTGAAGCCGGCGGCCCGGCGGCGGCCGGCCTCGACCAGGCGGCGGCGCAGGTCCTCGTCGCCGGCCAGGCGGACCAGGCCGGCGGCGATGGCCGCCCGGTCGAGCGGGTCGACCAGCAGGGCGGCGTCGCCGGCGACCTCGGGCAGGCTGGAGCGGTCGCTGGTCAGCACCGGGACGCCGTTGGCCATGGCCTCGAGCACGGGCAGGCCGAAGCCCTCGTACAGGCTCGGGTAGGCCAGGCCGTCGGCGGCCTGGTAGAGGGCGTGGAGCAGGGTGTCGCCGACCGGGCCGGCCAGCTTGACCCGCACCGAGTCCCAGGTCGGCCGCAGCCGCGGACCCCAGCCGACCGGCCCCACCACCACCAGCCAGTGCTCGGGCAGCTCGGCGGCGGCCTGGCCGAAGGCGTCCAGCAGCCGGGGCAGGTTCTTGCGCGGCTCCAGGGTGCCGACGGCCAGCAGGAACGGCCCCCGCACGCCGAGGTCGCGCAGCAGCCGTTCGGCCCCGGCGTGGTCGGGCTCGGCCGGGACCTCGACCCCGAGCGGGGTGATGGTCACCCGCCCCCGGTCGACGCCGTACAGCTCGGCCAGGTCGCGGGCGGTGGCCTCGGAGGGGACCAGCACCCGGGCCGCCTCGTCGGCCACGATCCGGGCCGACCGCTCGTGGTAGCGGCGGCCGGCGTCCGGGTAGGCCTCCGGGAAGTGCCGGAAGGCCAGGTCGTGGACGGTCGCGACCAGCGGCCGGCGGC
>DATABK010000829.1:0-2524 GCA_036259695.1 Actinomycetes bacterium
GGCCGGGCGGGTCGACGTTCCTGTACGCCGACGGCGGGTTCGTCGGGGCCAGCCCGGAGCTGCTCGTCCGGCGGCGGGGGAGGGTGGCCACCTCGCGGCCGATGGCCGGCACGGTGCCCCAGGGCGACGGCGCCGGCCCCGAGGCCGCCGGGCTGGCTCGGCTGACCGGCTCGCCCAAGGAGGCGGTCGAGCACCGGCTGGTGGTCGACGCGGTCGCCGAGGGCCTGGCCAAGGTGGCCGACCGGGTCGAGGTCGGCCGGCCCGAGGTCGTCCGGCTGGCCACCGTGGCCCACCTGGCCACCGACATCACCGCCGACCTCACCGAGCCGCTGCCCACGGCCCTGGAGCTGGCCGGCCTGCTCCACCCGACCCCGGCCGTCGGCGGCTCCCCCCGGGACGCCGCCCTGGCCGCGATCGCCACCCTGGAGCCGTTCGACCGGGGCTGCTACGCCGGCCCGGTGGGCTGGGTCGACCGGGCCGGCGACGGCGAGTGGGCGGTCGCCCTCCGCTGCGCCACCCTGACCGGCCGCCGCGCCCACCTGATCGCCGGGGCCGGCATCGTTCCCGGCTCCGACCCCGAAGCCGAGTGGGCCGAGACCGAGCACAAGCTCCGCGCCATGCTCGAGGTCCTGCTCGCCTCATAGCGGTACGGCGATCACCTCGGCCCAGGGCACAGGCGCTCTTGGGGCCGTTGGGGAGCGAGCTCCCCCCACATGGAACGGGGACCGCGCCGGGCGTGCCGCTCGCTAGAGGAATTCCAGCATGGCGCTGAGCACCTCGGCCGGGGCCTCCTCGGGGAGGAAGTGGCCACCGGGCACGCCGTGACCGCGGAGGTCGTCGCACCAGGGGCGCCAGGCGGCCAGGGGGTCCTCGGCCCGGCGGGCGATGCCGGCCTCGCCCCACAGAGCCAGCACCGGGCACGCGATCCGGCGCCGGCCCAGGTCGGCCGCGTCGTGCTCGTCGTCGACCGTGGCCCCGGCCCGGTAGTCCTCGCAGGAGGCCTGGATGGCGGCCGGGTCAGAGAAGCAGCGCACGTACTCCTCGACCGCCTCGGGCGCGAACGCCTCCGGGTCGGTGGCCCAGCGGCGCAGGCTCTGCCGGACCCACCAGCCCGGGTCGGCGCCGATCATCGTCTCGGGCAGGCCGGCCGGCTGAGCCAGGAACAGCCAGTGGTAGGTGGCCATGGCCATCGCCCGGTCCATCCGCTGCCACATCACATGGGTCGGCACGATGTCGAGCACGGCCAGCCGGGTCACCACCGCCGGGTGGTCGAGGGCCATCCGGTAGCCGACGCGCCCGCCCCGGTCGTGGCCGGCGACGGCGAAGCCGGCGAAGCCGAGCTCGGCCATGACCTGGACCATGTCGGTGGCCATGACCCGCTTGGAGTAGGCGAGATGGCCGGGGTCGGACGGCGGCTTGGCCGAGCCGCCGTAGCCGCGCAGGTCGGCCGCGACCACCGTGTGCCGCTCGGCCAGGCCGGGCGCGACCCGGTGCCACATGGCCGAGGTCTGCGGGTAGCCGTGCAGCAGGAGCAGCGGCGGCCCGTCCCCGCCGAGCCGCAGGTGGATCTCGGCCCCCTCGGCCGCCACCCTCCGGGTGCTGAACCCCTCGAACATCGCCACGGCAGCCTACCCGCCGACGGCGACGGTCACGGCCTCGGTCACCGCCCGGTGGCGGGCCAGGTTGGCCGCCCGGTCACTGCGGACCACCACCAGCTGGGTCCCACCCCCGCCCAGGGCCGCGTCCAGGGCCGGAGCCAGGTCGGCCGCCTTCTCGACAACCCGCGACGGCACCCGGGCGGCGGCCGCCAGGGCGGTCAGGTCCAGCCCATGCGGGGTGCCGAACAGCGGCTCGAACAGGTCACCGGGGAGCCGGGCCTGAGGAAGGAAGCTGAAGATCCCGCCGCCGTCGTTGTCGACCACCACCAGGACCACCCCCCGCGGCCGGCCGGCGGCGCCGAGCAGACTCGACGCGTCGTGCAGTAGCGTCAGGTCACCACAGAGCGCCACCACCGGCTCCTCGCCGACCGCCGCCACCCCCAGCGCGGTGGCCACGAACCCGTCGATCCCCGACAGCCCCCGGTTGGCCACGAACCGCAGCCCGTCCCTTGGCCGGGCGAAGGCATCGACGTCCCGCACCGGCATGCTGGATCCCACCACCAGCGTCCCACCAGCTGGCATCCACCCCACCAGGTCGCGAGCCACCCGCCCCTCGAACGGCTCGGCCCACTCGTCCAGCAGCCCGTCGATCGCCTCCCGGGCGACTTGTTCGGCCTCCAGCCACTTCCGGAGCCAGGGGCTCGCGGAGCCCGGCCCGCCGGCGGCCAGCAGGGCCGCGGTGGCCGCGAGCAGCTCCGACGGGTCGGCGGTGAGGCGGAGGGTGGCGGCGCGGGCCGGGTCGGACCAGCCGGCGGCTGGGTCGACCAGGACCTGGGGGACGGACTCGTCCAGCCAGGCGGTGAGGGCCTTGCTGGTCGGGGCGCCACCGACCCGGACGGCCAGGCTGGGGCGATGGGCGGCGGCGA
>DATABK010000830.1:0-4642 GCA_036259695.1 Actinomycetes bacterium
GGTGGAGCTGGGCCCCGGCGGCGGGGCCGTGGGCCCGCTCCAGGGGCGCCCGCGGGGTGGGGGCGACGTCGCCGACGGTGCGCAGGCCGTAGCGGGCCAGCACGTCGATGGTCGCCTGCCCGGCCCCCCAGAGGGCGTCGACCGGCAGGGGGTGGAGGAACTCCAGGGCCCGGCCGGGCGGGACCACCAGCAGGCCGTCCGGCTTGCCCCGGGTCGAGGCCAGCTTGGCCAGGAACTTGCTGCCGGCGACGCCGACGGTCAGGGCCAGGCCGGCCTCCGCCCGGACCCGGGCCCGGAGCAGCCGGGCGATGGCGACGGCGTCGCCGAACAGGGCCCGGGCCCCGCGGACGTCCAGGAACGCCTCGTCGAGGGCGAGCGGCTCGACCAGCGGGGTGACGCTCTGGAAGATCCGCATGACCGCGGCCGAGGCCCGGCGGTAGGCGGGGAAGTCCGGCGGGATGGCCACGGCCTGTGGGCACAGGCGGCGGGCCCTGGCCATGGGCATGGCGTTGCGGCAGCCGAACGCCCTGGCCTCATAGGAGGCCGAGGTCACGACCCCGCGTCCCCCGGTCCCGCCGACCAGCAGGGGGCGGCCCCGCAGGGTCGGGTCCTTCTGGACCTCGACGCTGGCGTAGAAGGCGTCCAGGTCGGCGTGGAGGATCCCCAGCCCGTCGGCCTCGCCGGGCGCCAACGGCCGCCCGCCGGCGATCAGCTCACCGGTCGGGCGCACCTGGGAGGTCATGGTCGGGTCAGCCTACCCGGCCGTTGTGACGGTTTGGGGCGCGCCAGATGGTGCATCCGACTAGGATGCTGGCATCGAAGAAGCAGGCATGACCACCATCACCAGCCCCAGAGGAAGCCCTAGCCAGGTGACCGAGGCCGCGCCCGTCCCGGCGTCCCCCCTGGACGCCGAGGGCCTGCGCGCCCGGGTCGACACGGCCCTGGCCGCCCTGCTCGGCCAGGAGCTGTCGGCCCTCGGCTTCCTCGGCCCCGACAACGGCCCCGTCACCGACGCCCTCACCCGGTTCGCCCTTGAGGGGGGCAAGCGGCTGCGGCCGGCCTTCGTCTACTGGGGCTACCGGGGCGCCGGGGGTCCCCCTGACGGCCCCGCCGCCGAGGCGGCCATCCGGGCCTCCTGCTCGGTCGAGCTGCTGCACATCTGCGCCCTCATCCACGACGACATCATGGACGGCTCCGAGGTCCGGCGGGGCCGCCCGGCCATGCACGTCGGCTTCGCCAGCCTCCACCGCGGCCTGGGCTGGCGGGGCGACCCGGCCGCCTTCGGCGAGGGCGCGGCCATGCTCATGGGCGACCTGGCCTTCACCTGGGCCGATGTGGCCCTGGCCGAGGCCGGCCTGCCCGACGACCGCCTGGCCGCCGCCCTGCGGGTCTTCAACCGGCTGCGGTCGGAGCTGATGGGCGGCCAGTACCTGGACCTGGTCGAGGCCCGCCGGGGCGCCCCCGACGAGGACGCCGTCCGCCGGGTCCTGACCTACAAGTCGGGCAAGTACACCATCGAGCGGCCGCTGCACCTTGGCCACGCCCTGGCCGCGGGCCCGACCGGCCTGCCCGCCGCCTACTCGGCCTACGGGCTGCCGCTGGGCGAGGCCTTCCAGCTCCGCGACGACATCCTCGGGGTGTTCGGCACCCCCGAGGTGACCGGCAAGCCGGCCGGCGACGACCTGCGCGAGGGCAAGGAGACCTACCTGGTCATGCTGGCCCGCCAGCGGGCCGGCCGGGCCGGGCGGCAGCTGCTGGACGGCGCCCTCGGCAACGCCAAGCTGTCCGATGACGAGGTCGCCGAGCTGCGCCGGCTGATCACCGGCTGCGGGGCCGTTGAGGCCACCGAGGCCCGCATCGCCGTGCTCCTGGCCGAGGCCAAGGACGCCCTGGCCGCCGCCCGCGGGATCGACGAGGCGGCCCGGGCGACCCTGGCCGCCCTGGCCGACCACGTCACCGACCGGAGCGCCTAGCCGGGGCCATGGCGGCGTCGCAGACGGTGGTCGTCGGGGCCGGCCTGGCCGGCCTCTCGGCCGCCATCCACCTGGCCGCGGCCGGCCGCGACGTGGTCGTGGTCGAGGCCGAGGCGGTCCCGGGCGGGCGCTGCGGCACGGCCACCGTCGGCGGCTACCGCTTCGACACCGGCCCCTCGGTCCTGACCATGCCCGAGGTCGTCCGGGCGACCGTGGGGGCGGCCGGCGAGGAGCTGGAGGACTGGCTGGAGCTGGCCCCCCTCGACCCGACCTACCGGCTCACCTTCCACGACGGCAGCCGCCTGGACGTCCTGCCGGGTGCCGAGCGGATGGCGGCCGAGGTCGAGCGGCTCGCCGGCCCCGAGGAGGCCGCCCGCTACCTGGCCTTCCGCGACCACCTGGGGCGGATGCTGGCCGCCGAGTGGGACCAGTTCATCGACCGCAACTACGACGGCCCGGCCGACCTGGCCCGGCCCCTGGCGCTGCTCCGGCTGGCCCGCCTCGGCGGGTTCCGCCGGCTCCACAACCTGGTCGCCACCCACCTGACCGACTGGCGGCTGCGCCGGGCCCACACCTTCCAGGCCCTCTACACCGGCCTGTCGCCGTTCGACGCCCTGGGCATCTACGCCGTGGTCGCCCAGATGGACACCGTCGGCGGGGCCTGGTTCCCCCGCCGGGGCGGCATGCACGCCCTCGCCCTGGCCCT
Organism: Actinomycetes bacterium; assembly: GCA_036259695.1. GTDB lineage: Bacteria > Actinomycetota > CALGFH01 > CALGFH01 > CALGFH01 > CALGFH01. The sequence continues at coordinate 2,680 of DATABK010000830.1, forward strand.
GGCCGGGGTGGCCGAGAAGGCCGGGGCGGCGCTGCGGCTGTCGACCCGGGTGGAGCGGGTCGAGGGCGGGCCGCAGGGGGTCACCGGGGTGGTCCTGGCCGGGGGCGAGCGCCTGCCCGCCCGGGACGTGGTCGTGACCAGCGACCTGCCCGCCGCCTACCAGCACCTGCTGCCCCCGGCGGCCCGGGACTGGCGGGTCCAGCGGCGCCGGCTCCACTTCGCCCCGTCCTGCTACCTGGTCCACCTGGGCCTGCCCCGCCGGCTCGAGGGCCAGGCCCACCACACCGTCCACCTGGGCCGCGACTGGAAGGCCACCTTCGAGGCCCTGACCCGCCACGGCGGCATCCAGCCCGACCCCAGCCTGCTCGTCACCTACCCCTCCCCCGAGGACCCCGACGCCGCCCCGCCGGGCCACGCCACCCTGTTCGTGCTCGAGCCGACGGCCAACACCCGGGCCGGGCTGGACTGGGCCGAGGTCGGGCCACGCCTGCGGGAGCGGCTGTACGGGCGCCTGGCCGGGCTCGGCTACGGCGACCTGCGCCGCGACAGCGCCGTCGAGCTGGTCGTCGACCCGCCCGCCTGGGAGGCGCAGGGGCTGTCGGCGGGGACGCCGTTCTCCCTCGACCACCGGTTCAGCCAGACCGGCTGGCTGCGGCCCGGGAACGCCTCGGCGACCGTGCCCGGGCTGGGGTTCGCCGGCATGGGGACCGTGCCCGGGGTCGGGGTGCCGATGGTGCTGATCTCCGGCCGCCTGGCCGCCGAGCGGGTCCTGGCCCGGGGGGTCCGGGGGCTCAAGGAGCCAAGCGGTCGCCTCCGGAGGGCGGGATGAGGCTGGCCAAGGTGGCCCCGGTGAGGCCGGCCCGGCCGCCCGCCCTGGTCGCCGAGCCGCGGACCCTCGGCGCGGCCTACGAGCGCTGCCGGCAGCTGCACGCCCGCCACGGCCGCACCTACTACCTGGCCACGCTGCTGCTGCCCCACTGGAAGCGGCGCCACGTCCATGCCCTGTACGGGTTCACCCGCTACGCCGACGAGATCGTCGACGACCTCGACTCGACCCTGGACCGGGCCGGGCAGGCGGCCGCCCTCCGGGCCTGGGGGGAGCGGTTCTTCGCCGGCCTGCGCGGCGCCCCCTGCGACGACCCGGTGCTGCCGGCCGTGCTCCACACGGTGCGGGCCTTCGGCCTGGACGTGGCCGACTTCGAGCGGTTCCTGGACTCGATGGCCATGGACCTGCACACCGACGGCTACCGGACCTACGACGACCTGCTCGGGTACATGGAGGGCTCGGCGGCGGTGATCGGGACGATGATGGCCCCGATCCTGGAGTCGGCCGACCCGCCGGCCGCTCGCGACCACGCCCGCCAGCTCGGCCTGGCCTTCCAGCTCACCAACTTCATCCGCGACGTGGCCGAGGACCTGGAGCGGGGCCGGGTCTACCTCCCCGAGGCCGACCTGGAGCGGTTCGGGGTCAGCCGGGCCGACCTGGCCGCCCCCCGGGCATCGGCGGCCGTGGCCGAGCTGCTGGCCTTCGAGGTCGAGCGGGCCCGGGCCCACTACCGGGCCGCCGCCCCCGGCATCCAGCTCCTGGCCCCCTCCTCCCGGCCCTGTGTCCAGGTCGCCTTCGACCTCTACGGCGGCATCCTGGACGAGGTCGAGCGGGCCGGCTACCAGGTCCTGGCCCGCCGGGTCAGGGTCCCCCGCCGCCGCCGCCTGGGCGTGGCCGGCCGCCACCTGATCGCCGCCCGGGCCGCCGCCCGGGCCGAGCGCCGGGTCAGCGTCACCACCCCCGGCGCCCGGTGACCCTGCGGGTCGCCCTGGCCATCGCCCTGGTGGTGGCGGCCGCCGACGTGTTCCTGCTCTGGGGCCGGACCCTGGCCACGCCGGTCGGGGCCGAGGCGGCCGCCGCCAGCTACCTGACCGGCCCGCCGCCGGCCGGCGACCTCCCGGGGCCGCGGCCGGCGGC
>DATABK010000831.1:0-3494 GCA_036259695.1 Actinomycetes bacterium
GCCGCCGGCCCCGATGAGCAGGACGCGGGCGTTCTTGAGCCGCTTCTGCCCGTCCATGGCCACGTCGGGGATGATCAGGTGCCGCGAGTAGCGGGCGATCTCGTCCCGCGACAGCTCGGCCGCCGGTTCAACCAGTGCTGGTAGCGCCATCTTCTGTCCTCGTCCTCTAGATCGCGAAGCCCATGGCGCGGAGCGCCATCTTGCCGTCCTCGGTGAGCCGGTCCGGGCCCCAGGGGGGCGACCAGACCCAGTTGATCTCGACCTCCTGGATGTCGTCCAGGCCGATCAGGGCGGCGTTGGTCGCACCCTCGATCATGTCGGTCAGCGGGCAGGCCACCGTGGTCAGGGTCATGTCGAGGCGGACCTTGCGGCCGTCGTCCTCCTGGCCGACGCCGTAGACCAGCCCCAGGTCGACCACGTTGACGCCCAGCTCGGGGTCCTCGACCTGCTTCATCGCCTCGAGGATGTCGGTGTCGGTGGCCATCTACCGGTTCCCTTCGTTGCTGTCTCCGCGTGCCGCCCGGACCGCGGTCTCGTCCTGCTCCTCGCCGTAGACGGTCTCGCCCCCACCCTGGCCGGCGGCGGCCCGGGCGGCGGCGTCCTTGAACGCCATCCAGCCGAGGAGGGCGCACTTGACCCGGACCGGGTAGCGCGCCACTCCCTTGAACGCGATCCCGTCCCCCAGCAATTCCTCGTCCGGGTCGCCCTCGCCGTGCATCAGGCGCCGGAACGCCTCGGCCTGGTCGATGGCCTCGGGGAGGGGCCGCCCCAGCACCTGCTCGGTCATGACCGAGGCGGCCGCCTGGGAGATCGAGCAGCCCTTGCCGTCCACGGCCACGGCCTCGACCCGGTCGCCGTCCAGCCGCAGCCCGACCAGCAGCTCGTCGCCGCAGACGGGGTTGTAGTGGCGGACCTCGACCTGGGCGCCCTCGAGCCGCCCCGGGTGCCGGGGCTTCTTGTAGTGGTCGAGGATGATCTCCTGGTAGAGGTCTTCGAGGCCCATGTCATCCCCCGCCTAGGCGAAGAAGCGCTTGACCCGCTCGAGGCCGGCGACCAGCGCGTCGACCTCGTCGGTGGTCGAGTACAGGTAGAACGAGGCCCGGGTGGTGGCCTGGACCCCGAGCCGCCGGAGCAGCGGCTTGGCGCAGTGGTGACCGGCCCGCACGGCGATCCCGTCGGAGTCCAGCACCTGGGCGACGTCGTGGGGGTGGATCTCGCCGAGGGTGAACGAGACCATGCCGCCCCGGTGCTCGACCTCGGAGGGGCCGTAGACCCGGAGCCCGTCGATCTCGCCCAGCCGCTTGAGGGCGTAGCCGGTGACGTCGACCTCGTGGGCCCGGACACGGTCCATGCCGAGGGCCTGGAGGTAGTCGACGGCCGCGCCGAGCCCGACCGCCTCGGCGACGTTGGGCGTTCCCGCCTCGAACCGCCACGGGATGGTGTTCCACGTGAAACGGTCGATGTCGACGTCACGGATCATCTCGCCGCCGCCGAGGAACGGCTCCATGCTGTCCAGCAGCTCCTCCCGGGCGGCCAGCACCCCGACCCCCATCGGCCCGAGCGCCTTGTGCCCGGTGAACCCGAGGAAGTCGACCCCCAGGTCGTCGAGGCGGACCCCGGCGTGGGGCACCGCCTGGGCGGCGTCGGCCAGGACCAGCGCCCCCACGGCATGAGCCCGCCGGGCGATCTCGGCCACCGGATTGACGGTGCCGAGCACGTTCGACATGGCCGACACGGCCACCATCCGGGTCCGCTCGCCCAGCAGCCCGTCCAGGGCCTCCAGGTCGAGCAGGTAGTCCCCGGTCACGGGCACGGCCCGGATCCTTGCCCCGGTCATGCCGGCCACCAGCTGCCAGGGCACCAGGTTGGAGTGGTGCTCCATCTCGGTGACCAGGATCTCGTCGCCCCGGCGGAGGTTGCGCAGCCCCCAGGCGTAGGCGACCAGGTTGATCGCCTCGCTGACGTTCTTGGTGAACACCGTGGCCCGCTCGGAGGCGCCGACGAACCGGGCCACCTTGCCCCGGGCCTCCTCGAACAGGTGGGTGGCCTCCTCGGCCAGGGTGTGGACGCCCCGGTGGACGTTGGCGTTGTGGCGCCGGTAGTAGTCGTCCATGGCGTCCAGGACCTGCCGTGGCTTCTGGCTGGTGGCGGCCGAGTCCAGGTAGACGAGTGGCTTCCCGTTGACCTGACGCTCCAGGATCGGGAAGTCGCCGCGGACGGCGGCCAGGTCCAGCGGCGCGGTCGAGGTCGTCATCGGGGCCTCCTGGAACCGGGTCTCAGGTGGCGGGATCGCCACGCCAGCGCTCGTAGCCCGCGGCCTCCAGCTGGTCGGCCAGCTCGGGGCCGCCGGTCTCCACGACCCGCCCACCGACCATCACGTGGACCACGTCGGGCGAGATGTAGCGCAGGATGCGGGTGTAGTGGGTGATCAGCAGGACGCCCAGCTCCGGCCCGCGCAGCCGGTTGACGCCCTCGGCGACCACCCGGAGGGCGTCGACGTCCAGGCCCGAGTCGGTCTCGTCGAGGATGGCCAGCTCGGGGCGGAGGAGGGCCATCTGGAGGATCTCGTGGCGCTTCTTCTCGCCGCCCGAGAAGCCCTCGTTGAGGTTGCGCTCGGCGAACCGCGGGTCCATGTCGAGCAGGCGCATCTGCTCGCGCAGGTCCCTGGCGAACTCGCGCACCGGGACGTCCTCGCCCCGGACGGCGTTCATGGCCGTGCGCAGGAAGTTGGTCACCGACACCCCGGGCACCTCGACCGGGTACTGCATGGCCAGGAACATGCCGATGCGGGCGCGCTCGTCGGGGGTCAGGTCGAGCACGTCCTCGCCCTTGAAGGTCACCTTGCCCCCGGTCACCCGGTAGCGGGGGTGGCCGGCCAGGGCGTAGGCCAGGGTCGACTTGCCGGAGCCGTTGGGGCCCATCAGGGCATGGATCTTGCCGGCCTCCACGGTCAGGTCGACGCCGCGCAGGATCTGCTTGTCGTCCACGTCGACGTGGAGGTCTTCGATCACCAGGGTCGTGTCAGGCATCTCTCTCCTCGAAATCCATTCAGAGATCCTGGGCCAGCTTGGCCCAGTCGTCGGGCAGGTCGACGAGCACGTCCTCGCCCTCGACCCGCACCGGGAAGATCCGCACCGGCCGCAGGGCCGGCGGGCTGTCGGGCTCGCCGGTGAGCAGGTCGAAGCGGCTGCCGTGGAGGGCGCACTCGATGGTGTGGTCCTCGACCCAGCCCTCGGACAGCGGGTAGTCCTCGTGGCTGCACACGTCGATCACGGCGTGGACGCCGCCGTCGCCGGTGCGGACCAGGGCAACCGCCTCCTCGTCGCCGAGCTCCACCCGGAGCCCCTGGTCGGACTCGAGCTCCGAGAGCCCGGCCAGCCGCACGAACGGCATCACCCGGCCTCCGCTTCCTGCGCCTCCTGGGCCGCCGGCCGATTGACCGGGGCACTCCCTTGGGGTTCCCCGGACCCCTCCGCCGCCTCGAGCTCGGCCTC
>DATABK010000832.1:0-2182 GCA_036259695.1 Actinomycetes bacterium
GTGGAGCCCACTTCTTGGCCCTGTTCGGCCCCGGCGGCCCCGCGGACGTCCACGGCGCCGACCCGCCGGAGCCACTGGCCTTCCAGGCGGTCGACCAGCCGCCGCAGGGCCAGGACCTCTTCGGCCAAGGCGACGTCGGTCTGGTCGCCCAGGTCCTGGCTGGCCAGCGCCTCGACGGCGTCGGCCAGGGCGGCCCCGGTCCGGGCACCCAACACGACGCCCAGCCGGCTCGCCGGCCGACCATCCGTCCGGCTCCCCAGCCGGCTCGCTAGCCGGCGGTCCCGTCGGCTGCCCAGCGGACTCCCGGGTCGCCTGCCCGGCCGACCGGCTGGTCGCCTGCCTGGCCGAATGTGTGTTCGAATCCATGGCGGCAACCTATCAAGGCCCCGGCCGAAGACAAGCACCAACCCCAGATCTGTGGACAGCTTTCCAGCGGATCCCACCCCACCAGCAACCGCACCCAACACCAATGGGCGGACCGCTCGCCTGCCTTGCCCATGGCGGTTGGCCGGGGGCACCGGCCCGGGGACAACCACCGTGCCCGGCGAGTGCGTGGGGCCCGAGCAACCCCGACCCACGAGCCAGGCGGGTGGCATGGGCCGAAGGGCCACACCGTGCCGGGCGGCGGCATGGGGCCCGATGCTCCAGGCCCGTCACCATACGCCGGCTGGGTCCCGGGTCTGCCGGTGAACGATGGCGGAGCAGGAATCGGTGAGAAAGGCATCTAGCCGTCAGCGGCGGCTGCCGCCAGGGCGATCCGGGTCAGCTCCCGGGCGTGGCGGGCCACCCCCGGGTGGCGGTCGACCAGCGCCCCGGCCATGGCCCCCTCGACCAGGGTGAGGAGCTGGCCGGCGAGCACCGCCGGATCGGGGGCCCCGGCCGAACGGGCGACGTCCTCGAGCAGCCGGCGGGTCGCCTGCCGGTGCCGGATGAGGACGGCGTGGGCGGCCGGGCCGCGGCCGTCGGGCGGCGCGACCACCGCCGCGGCCAGCACCGAGCCGGCGAAGTCGTCCGAGGCGAACCACGCCTCGAGGGCATCCCAGAGCGCGTAGACGGCCAACCCTGACGGGTCCGGCCGCCGAGTCGTCTCGGAGGCCAGCCAGGCGAGCCAGCGCTCGCTCGCCTGCTCCAGGGCCGCCGCCGCGGACTCCTCCCTCGTCATTCCCACCGACCTGCTCCAGCTACCGGGCCAATCGTGCGCTCGCCACCTTCCGGGCGAACGCTCCCAGAGTAGAGGTAACTAGTCACTCTTGACTAGTGATAACGTTCTCTCTCATTATGGGGCGACTCAAACCGGGCATGTCGGCGAAAAGGAGGCTACCATGCGTCGACTGGCAAACCACCCGACCCTCTCAAGCCGATTGGTACGGGTGGCGTCCGTCCTCGGCGCGGCCGTGCTGCTGGCCGCCCTCGCCGCCGCACCCGCCTCCGCCCACACCGAGAAGAAGGCCGGCCGGTACAGCTTCGTGGTCGGCTTCGGCACCGAGCCGGCCTACGCCGGTCAGCCCAACAGCCTGCAGGTCATCATCAGCCGCGACGGCAGGCCCGCCCCCGACCTGGCCGGCCCGCTCGACGGCCTGATGGCCCACGCCTACTACGGCCGCAAGGCCGACCCCAAGCTCGAGAACGCGATGATGCCCCTGGAGCCGCACTTCGGCGACGGCTGGGGCACACCGGGCGACTACCGGTCGTTCTTCGTGCCGACCCAGGCCGGGGCCTACACCTTCACGCTCAAGGGCAAGCTCGGCTCCCAGAAGGTCGACCTGGCCATCCCGAGCGGGCCCAAGACCTTCGGGGACGTCAACGACCCGGCCAAGACCGCGCTGCCGGCGGTCAAGGACCCGACCACCGGCCAGCTCGCCCAGCGGCTCGCCCGTGAGGCGGCCCGGGTGAACGGGGCCATGGCGGCCGCCGCGGCCGCCCAGCGGGACGCCGAGGACGCGGCCGGGCAGGCCCGGATGCTGGCCCTCGGCGGGCTGCTGGTCGGCGCCGTCGGGCTGGTCCTGGGCGGGCTGGCCCTGGCCCGGTCCAGGCGGCCGGCCGCCCCCGCGGCCCGGCCCGACGTCGCCCTGACGGGCGCCGGGAAGGTCTAGGCACTCCGATGCGCGTCCGTGGGCGGCTCGCCGCGCTCGCCGTGCTGACCGGGGTCTGGCTCCTGGCCTCTGGTCCGGCGGCGGCCGCC
>DATABK010000833.1:0-7434 GCA_036259695.1 Actinomycetes bacterium
GTCTCCCTGGACGTGCTGTCGGGCGGGCGGCTGATCACGGCGGTCGCCGCCGGCTGGATGGAGGAGGAGTTCGAGACCCTTGGCGCCTCCTTCCCCGATCGGGGCCGGCGCCTGGACAACTGGCTGGAGCTGGCCGGCGACCTGCTCGCCCAGGCCCCGGGCCGGGTGCTGGCCGACGGCCCGATCCCGGTGTCGGACGCCTGGCTGGCCCCGGCCCCGACCCGGCCCGAGGGACTGGAGCTGTGGGTGGCCGGGGTGTCCCGGCACACCCTGCGCCGGGCGGCCAAGACCGGGGTCTGGCATCCGGTGGCCCTGCCCCTGCGCGAGCTGCGGTCCATGGCGGCCAGCTTCCGCGAGCAGGTCCCCGAGGGCCGGGTGGTGCTGCGCCTGGCCGTTCGGGTCCAGGACCGGCTCGAGGAGGAGGCCACCGACGACCGGGGCCGGCACATGGTCGCCGGGCCCGCCGGCTGGGTGGCCGAGCAGCTCAACGACTACCTGGAGGGCGGCGCCGACGGGTTCGTGGTCGACCTCGACCACGACGCTCCCGGCGTGGAGGACCGCATCTTCGCCTTCGCCGCCGACGTCGCCCCGTTGCTGGTCGCCCACCGCTAGTCCGCGGCCTCAGGGCGGGCGGACCCGGTGGCGCAGGTGGGTGACCACGGTCGCCATGCGCGCTCCTCCTAGACCAGCAGGGACAGGCAGGTGGCGCCGCCGTCGGCCTTGGCGAACTCGCCCAGGTCGACCTCGCGGACCTCGAACCCGAGGGCGGCCACGGCGGCGGCCGTGCGGGGGCAGCCGGCCGGCAGCACGACCGTGGTCCCGACGGCCACGACGTTGCCGGCGGCCGCCTCCTCGGGGGGCACGACCACCTTGGTGGTCACGCCCCGCAGGGCCGGCTGCTCGAGCAGCTCGGCGGTGCCGACCACGGCGTCGTCGGCCAGGGCGGTGACGGCGCTCTGCAGGTGCAGGGTGCCGGGCGGGACGGCCGCGACCTCGACCCGCCCGCCAGCGGCCTCGGCGAACCGGGTCAGCTGCCCGATCCCGTCCTGGCTGGTCCGCTCGGAGCGGCCGGCGACCAGGGTCCGGCCCAGCCGCAGCACGTCGCCGCCGTCCAGGGTGGCCGGGGCGGTCATGCGGTGCAGGTCGTCGACCAGGGTGGCCAGGGTGCCGGCCAGGGTCTCGGGCTCGCCGGCCCGTGACGGGGCGCCCAGGCGGGCCAGCAGGGCCTGGCCGCCGAGCACGACCGCGCAGTCGTCGACGAAGCAGGCGTCGGGCAGGTCGTCGGCGGGCGGCAGGACGACCACCTCGACCAGGTCGGCCAGGGCGTCGCGGTAGGCGGCGTGCTGGGCCCGGGCCCGGCCGGGGTCGATGGCCGCCCCGGTGCTGGAGATGGCCCGGGCGAAGGCGTCGGAGGGCGGTCGGACCAGCGCCGCCCGGGGAGCGTCGGCTGGAGATGTCATGGCGCTATCCTCCCACCAGCACATCCCCGAGGTCCCAGCGGAGAGGTCATGTCGCACGCCGAGCTGCTCGCCCGTCACCGCAAGGTGCTGCCGTCCTGGCTGGCCCTCTACTACGACCAGCCGATCGAGCTCGTCGACGGCAAGGGCTGCCGCGTGGTCGACGGCGAGGGCGCCACCTACCTGGACTTCTTCGCCGGGATCCTGACCACGATGATCGGCTACAACCCGCCCGAGGTGGTGGAGGCGGTCCGCGCCCAGGCCGGCCGGATGGTCCACACCTCGACCCTGTACCTGATCCGCCAGCAGGTCGAGCTGGCCGAGCGGGTGGCCGAGCTGTCGGGCATCCCCGACGCCAAGGTGTTCTTCACCAACTCGGGCAGCGAGGCCAACGAGGCCGCCCTGCTGCTGGCCACCACCGCCCGGCGCAGCAACCAGGTGCTGGCCCTGCGCAACAGCTACCACGGCCGCTCGTACGCGGCCATGGGGGTCACCGGGAACCGCAGCTGGTCGGCGTCCAGCTTCACCCCGGTGAACGTCAGCTACGTCCACGGCGGCTACCGCTACCGCAGCCCGTTCCGGGAGCTGCCGGATGACCGCTACATCGCCGCCTGCGTCGACGACCTCCGCGACGTGCTCGACACCACCACCGCCGGCCAGGTGGCCTGCATGATCGCCGAGCCGATCCAGGGCGTGGGCGGCTTCGCGGTGCCGCCCGACGGGCTGTTCGGGGCCATGAAGGAGGTCCTGGACGACCAGGGGATCCTGTTCGTCTCCGACGAGGTCCAGACCGGCTGGGGCCGGACCGGCGACCACTTCTGGGGCTACCAGGCGCACGGGATCGTCCCCGACATGCTCACCTTCGCCAAGGGGCTGGGCAACGGCCTGCCCATCGGCGGGGTGGTGGCCCGGGCCGAGCTGATGGACTCGGTCACGGCCAACTCGATCTCCACCTTCGGCGGCAACCCGCTGGTGGCCACCGGGGCCCTGGCCGTCCTCGACGTCCTGGCCGCCCACGACCTCCAGGCCAACGCCCGGGTCGTCGGGGCCCATCTGGCCGCCGGGCTGGGCCGCCTGGCCGAGGGCCGCCCGGCCGTGGGCGAGGTCCGTGGCAAGGGCCTGATGCTGGCCGTCGAGCTGGTCGAGCCGGGCACCCGCACCCCGGCCCCGGCCCTGGCCGCCCAGCTCCAGGAGGAGGCCCGGCGCGGCGGCCTCCTGGTCGGCAAGGGCGGCCTCTACGGCAACGTGCTCCGGATCGCCCCGCCCCTGATCCTCACCGAGACCGACGCCGACGAGGGCCTGGAGATCCTGGCCTCCGCCTTCTCCACCCTGGGGTAGGGGAGCAACAAAAGAAGCCCCCGAGGGGGCTTCGGGGGCTTTTGGGGGCTGGTCGCGGCAGGGACCGCGGTGGTACCCTCAAACTTCTGCGCAGGCAGCCTAAATTCGACGGCCAACCCGCCACATCAACGGTAGCGCGAACGGGGGTCCCTGTCAAGGATGCAGCATCTCGCCGCTGAGCTGGAACATGAGCAGGCCTATGTGTCCCTGCTGTACCGCCGCCTGGACACGCTCCGCGAGCGCACCCAGGCCGAGCTGGAGCGCGCCCTTGGCTACGAGGGGGGCGGCAACGTCCAGGCCCGGGTGGACCGGGACGCGTTCGTGAGCCGGCACAGCGCGCGCCTGGCCCAGCTGAACGGGGCCGAGCACGGGCTCTGCTTCGGCCGCCTCGACCTTTCCGGTGGCAGCCACCTGTACATCGGGCGGATGGGGCTGCTCGACGAGGACCGCGAGCCGCTGCTGGTGGACTGGCGCGCGCCAGCGGCCCAGCCGTTCTACCGGGCGACCTGGGCCACCCCCGACGGCGTGGTCCGCCGCCGGCACCTGCGGACCCGGGGACGGGAGGTCCTCGGCATCGAGGACGACGTGCTCGACCCGGAGGCCCTCAGCGAGGCCGAGCGCGAGGGCCTGAGCGGCGAGGCCGCCCTGCTCGCCGCCCTCACGGCCAGCCGCACCGGCCGCATGGGCGACATCGTGGCCACCATCCAGGCCGAGCAGGACCGGATCATCCGCTCCGACCTCCCCGGGATCCTGGTCGTCCAGGGCGGGCCCGGCACCGGCAAGACCGCCGTGGCCCTGCACCGGGCCGCCTACCTGCTCTACACCCACCGCCAGCGCCTGGCCCGCCGGGGCGTGCTGGTGGTCGGGCCCAACCCGACCTTCCTGCGCTACATCGAGCAGGTGCTGCCGTCGCTGGGGGAGACCGACGTGCTCCTGTCGACCGTCGGCACCCTGTTCCCGGGGGTGGCCGCGACCGCCCAGGAGCCGGTCGAGGTGGCCGCCGTCAAGGGCGACCCCCGCATGGTCGAGGTGCTGGCCGCGGCCATCACCGACCGCCAGCGGGTCCCCGACGAGGACATCGTGGTCGAGGTCGGCGGCCAACGGCTGCGGCTCGACCCGGAGACCGGCGAGCGGGCCCGCCGGCGGGCCCGGGCCACCGGCGAGCCCCACAACCAGGCCCGCGCGACCTTCCGGGCCGAGGTCGTGGCCGCCCTCACCGACCAGATGGTGGCCAACCTCACCCGTGACCTGCCCGAGGTCGACCTGGCCACCGATGACGAGCTGCTGGCCGACCTGTTCCCCGACGAGCGGCTGCTGGACCCCGACCTGGACGAGATCCGGGCCGAGCTCAGCTCCGCCCCGGCGGTCCGGTCCGCGGTCGACCGGCTGTGGCCCCGGCTGACCCCCCGGCAGCTGGTCGGCGGCCTGCTCGGCTCCCGGGAGCGGCTGGCCGCGGCCGGGGACGCTCTCGACCCGGCCGAGCGGGCCCTGCTCCTGCGCCCGGCCGGCGACGACCAGGGCTGGACCCCGGCCGACGTGCCCCTGCTGGACGAGGCGGCCGTGCTGCTGGGTGACGACGGGACCAGGGCCCGGCGGGCCGAGGCCCGCCAGGCCGAGCAGGAGCGGGCCGAGCTGGCCTACGCCCGCGAGGTCCTGGCCGGCACCTCGATCGGCGACGCCGCCCGCTACACCCCCGACACCAGCGCCCTCGACCCCTCGGTGCTGGCCGGCCGCTGGCGCAGCCGGGGCCCCGAGGTCGGGGTGGCCGAGCGGGCCCGCCAGGACCGCGGCTGGGTGTTCGGTCACGTCATCGTGGACGAGGCCCAGGAGCTGTCGGCGATGGCCTGGCGGATGCTGATGCGCCGCAGCCCCAGCCGCTCCATGACCGTGGTCGGGGACATGGCCCAGACCGGGGCGCCGTGGGGGCCCGGCTCCTGGGCCCGGGCCCTGGACCCGCACGCCGCCGGGCGCTGGCGGGTCGAGGAGCTGACCATCAACTACCGGACCCCGGCCGAGATCATGGCCGTGGCCGCCGACGTCCTGGCCGCCATCGACCCCGGGCTGGCGCCGCCCCGCTCGGCCCGTGAGGCCGGGACCGCCCCCTGGCCCCTCCGGCTGGCCCCGGCCGAGCTGGCGGCCCGGCTCGGTGGCGTGGTCGCGGCCGAGGCGGCCGTGGTCGGCGACGGCAAGCTGGCCGTGCTCGTCCCCCGCGGCCGGGCCGAGGAGCTGGCCGGGCTGATCGGCGCCGAGATGCCGGCGGCCACCGCCCGCGAGGGCCCGGCCGTGCTCGACGCCCGGGTCGCCGTCCTGACCGTGCCCGAGGCCAAGGGCCTGGAGTTCGACGCCGTGGTGGTCGTCGACCCGGCGGCCATCCTGGCCGGCGGCGGCCACGGCGCCAACGACCTGTACGTCGCCCTGACCCGGACCACCGCCCGCCTGGGCGTTGTCCACCCCGGCGACCTCCCCCCGGTCCTGTCCCGCCTCGCCGACGGGAAACTCGCTGGGATCCCGGGCGGGGATGGCCGATGATTCCGCCCATGCCCGACCCCGCCGCCGACGATCAGGACCTCCCCGACCGCCAGTTCGCGTGGTCGGACATGTTCGTCCACCCCGACGAGGACCCCCGGACCGACGGGGGGTTCAAGGGCGAGCGGGCCACCCTGGCCGGCTTCCTGAGCGACCAGCGCCTGACGCTCGAGCTGAAGTGCGCCGGCCTGGACGCCGAGGCGATGGCCCGGCGGTCGGTGCCGCCGTCCACCCTGTCGCTGCTGGGGCTGGTCCGGCACATGGCCGAGGTCGAGCGGGGCTGGTTCCGCCGCCGGCTGGCCGGCCAGGACGCCCCCAAGCTGTACGGCGACGGTGACGCCGATTTCGACGGCGCCGTGCCCGACCCCGAGGTCGTGGCCGAGGCGTGGGCGGCCTGGCGGGCCGAGGTCGCCTTCGCCGAGCGGTTCGTGGCCGAGGCCCCCAACCTCGACCTCACCGGCCCCGACGGCACCGTGCTCCGCGAGGTCCTGGTCCACATGATCGAGGAGTACGCCCGCCACAACGGCCACGCCGACCTCCTCCGCGAACGGATCGACGGCCGGGTCGGCCAGTAGCCGGTACCGGGCCGGGGCGGCGTCTACAGCTCCACGGGGGCGCCGTCGTCCAGCGACCGCAGCGTCGTGCCCTCCTTCGCGCCCAGCTGCTCGAGCTGCCGGTAGTGGATCGACCGGCCGGCCGTCGAGAGCACCTGGTCGTGCACGGGGACGGCCACCCGGGGACGCACCGCCCGCAGGTACTCGATCGGCTCCGACACCTTGAGCCACGGCGCCGCGGCCGGCACCGCCAGCACCTCGACCGGTTGCCCCGGCTGGGTGAAGGCGTCGCCTGGATGGAACAGCCGTCCGCCGACCAGGTACCCGACATTCGGCACCACCGGGATGTCGGGGTGGATGACCGCATGGTCGCGCCCGGCGACACGGACGCCCACCCCGCCGACGTCCAGCTCCTGGCCGTCGGCCACCACCTCGACCTCCACCCCGGCCTGGCCGAGGGGCTCGGCGCTGCCCGGGTCGCTGATGACCCTGACCCCGGGGTTACGGTCCAGCAGCCCCCGCAGCCGCTGCTGGTCGAGGTGGTCGGCGTGCTGGTGGGTGAAGAGCACCGCGGTCAGTCCCTCCAGCTCCTCGAACCCGGCCGAGAGGTTGCCGGGGTCCAGCAGCAGCCGGGCACCGCTCTCCTCGACCAGCAGGCATGAGTGTCCGAGCTTGGTCAGCCGCATGTCGCCTCCGTTTCTAGTCAACGAGCGCCTGGTAGACGAGCTGCCGCAGCTCCGAGCGGAGCGGGTAGGTGCTGGACGGCAGCAGCTGGGTCAGGAAGATCGCGGTCAGGTCCTCGGCCGGGTCGACCCAGAAGAAGGTGCTGGCGGCGCCGCCCCAGGCGAGCTCCCCGGGGGTCGAGAGGACCTTGTTGGCCACCGGGTCGAGCAGGACGGCGAACCCGAGGCCGTAGCCGACCCCGTCGAAGGTGGTCTCGGCGAACAGCCGCCGGCCGAACGTCTCCAGATCGGCCCCGCCGGGCAGGTGGTTGCGGGCCATGTAGGCCAGGGTGCGGGAGCCGAGCAGCCGCGCCCCCTCGAGCTCGCCGCCGCGGAGCAGCGCCTGGGTGAAGCGGTGGTAGTCGGCGGCGGTCGAGACCAGCCCGCCTCCGCCGGACAGGCAGGCCGGGGGGCGCAGGGCCCGGCCGCCCAGGTCGTCGTTGCGGACCGGCCCCTCCGGCCCGGCCACATAGAGGGCGGCCAGCTCGCCGGCGTCGCCCTCCGGCACCCAGAAGCCGGTGTCGGCCATGCCCAGCGGCCCGAAGATCCGCTCCTGGAAGAACCGGTCCAGCGGCTGGCCGCTGACCACCTCGACCACCCGGCCCAGGACGTCGCTGGCCACCGAGTAGTTCCACTCGCTGCCCGGCTCGAACAGCAGCGGCAGCCCGGCCCAGAGGTCGCAGCACTCGGCCAGGTCGCGCCCTTCCGGGGCCACCCACTCGAACCCGGCCGCCCGGTACATCTCGTCCACCGGGTGGGCGTGGTGGAACCCGTAGGTCAGCCCGGCGGTGTGGGTGAGCAGGTGCCAGAGCCGCACCGGCCGGGTGGCCGGTTCGG
>DATABK010000834.1:0-6495 GCA_036259695.1 Actinomycetes bacterium
ACGAGGAGGCCGAGGTGGCCGCCAAGCGGGCCGGCGACCAGGCGGCCGCCATCGGCGCCCACGCCCTGGCCCGCCGCCTGGCCGGGGCCGGGGCGGCGGGGCCGGCCGGCTCCAGGACCGGAGGGGGGATGGGGGGATGACCCGACGGCGCTCCCAGGCCGACGAGGCGGCACTGCTCCAGGTGCTCGGCCAGAGCCCGATCTTCCGCCACGGGTCGCCGGAGGCCCTGGCCGCCGTGGCCGCCCAGTCGACCCCGTTCGACTACCCGGTGGGCAGCTTCCTGATGCGCCAGGGCGAACCGGCCGACCACGTGCTGGTGCTGACCGCCGGCGAGGTGGCGATCGTCTCCCCCGTCCGGGGCGGCGGCGAGCTGGTCCACACGATCATCCGGGCCGGGCAGCTGATCGGCGAGCTCGCCCTCCTGAACGACGGCCGGCGGACCGCCGGGGCCCGGGCGACCTCGCCCACCACCGCCTGGGCCATCGGCCGGGGCCCGTTCTGGGGGTTCCTGGAGGCCAACCCGGCCGCCTCCTCGGCGCTGCTCCGCCAGGTCGCGGCCCGCCTGGCCGACCGCGAGGCCCTGATCGACGACCTGCTGTCCCTGGACGTCAAGAGCCGCCTGGCCAAGGCCCTGCTCGGCCTGGCCGCCGGCCACGGCGAGCCCGACCCCGAGGGCGGCACCCGGATCGCGCTGCGCCTCACCCACCGCGACCTGGCCGGCATGGTCGGGGCCAGCCGCGAGAACGTCAGCCGGGCCCTGGGGGCGTTCCGCAAGCGCGGCTTCATCGACTACGACTCCGACGCCATCCACCTGCGCAACCCCGAGGCCCTGCGCCGACTCACCTGAGCCGGGGTGTGTCGCAGATCACCGGGAAGCGGTGACCCACGGCACCGACGGCGCCGGGCCCCGGCGCTACGCTCACCTCGTCCTCCACAGAGGTACCGGCGGAGACAACAGGAGGAGCCCGCCGGAACCGGCAGGGGGACAGGGACAGCAGCGGACGGCCCGGGAGTCCCCGGGGGGGCATCGGGGGATCCGGGGGGGTCCGGACCAACCGCTGGAGGTGCCGGTCAGGGGCGCGGTCGCCCGCGACCAACCGGCATCCCTGGTCAGGCCCGCTCCGTCACGGCCGGGGCGGGCCTGGCCTTCTGCCTGCCCGCTCTCATCCCTGCGCGAGCCTTTCCTCGACCCAGCCGCAGAGGGCGTGGCCGATGGTGATGTGGCCCTGCTGGATGAGCCCGGCGATGTCGCCGTCGACGTGCAGAGCGACCTCGGCGGCGTCGTCGAGGGGCGAGGCGGCCGGGCCGAGGAAGGCGACCACGGTCATGCCCTTGGCCCGGGCCTTGGCCGCGGCCCGCAGCACGTTCTCGGAGCGGCCGCTGGTCGTGATGGCCACCAGCACGTCCCCGGGCCGGCCCAGCCCCTCGACCTGGCGGGCGAACACGTCGGCGTAGCCGTAGTCGTTGCCGACCGCGGTCAGCACCGAGGTGTCGGTGGTCAGGGCGACCGCCCGGTAGGCCGGCCGCTCCAGCTGGAGGCGGCCCATGAGCTCGGCCGCCAGATGCTGGGCGTCGGCCGCGCTGCCGCCGTTGCCGCAGAACAGCACCTGGCCCCCGCCGGCCAGGGCGTCGGCGACCAGCCGGGCGGCCCGTTCCACGGCGGCCGCTCCCGGCCGCTCGGCCAGGGAGGCGGCCACCGCCGCCGAGCCGGCCAGGTACTCGCCGATGCTCTTCATCGGGGCACCCCCTTGGGGTTCCCGAACCCCTCCGTCATGGTCGCCTCCGGGCTTGCAGGTTGCCGGCGGACGCGCCGCGCAGGTCGAAGCGGACCGGAGAGCAGGGGGCGCCGGCGCCCTCGAGGGCGGCCGCGATCCGCGCCCGCCGCTCCGGCGGCCCGGCGAACAGCATGAACCCTCCCCCACCGGCGCCGAGCACCTTGCCCCCGGCCGCCCCGGCGGCCCGGCCGACCTCGTACAGCTCCTCCAGCCGGGGGGTGGCGATCCCGGTGGCCAGCCGGCGCTTGTGCTCCCAGCCCTGGCGCAGCCCTTCGGCGAAGGTGGCCAGGTCGCCGGCCAGCAGGGCGTCGCGCATGGCCTCGGCCAGCGCCTTGAGCCCGCCCAGGCTGGCCAGGCTGCGCTCGGACCCGAGCAGGACCCCGTCGACCTGGCGGCGCAGGATGCCGTCGTCGGTGCGGCTGTCCCCCGACCAGGCGAGCACCAGCGAGCGCTCCAGCTGCTCCAGCACCTCGGCCGCGACCGGCAGGGGGCGGACCTCGACCTGGTCGTCGCCGGCGAACTCGATGAAGTTGAGCCCGCCGTAGGCGGCGGCGTACTGGTCCTGCATGCCACCCTCGATCTTGAGGTCGATCCGCTCGACCTGGTAGGCGGTGCGGGCCAGCTCGGCCGGGGTCCAGTGCCGGCCGGTGGCCCGCCCGACCGCGGCCAGCATGGCCACCACCAGCGCCGACGACGATCCCAGGCCCGACCCGGGCGGGGCGTCGGTGGCCAGGGTGAGGTCGAGCCCCCGCCCCGGCCGGCGTGCCGCCTCCTCGCGCAGGACCGCCTTGACCAGGTCGAGGTGGCCGTTGAAGCCGAGCTCGTCGGGGCCGAAGCGGGCCCGCGACCGGAGGTCGTGGGACTGCACGTGGTAGTCGCCGTCGCGCCGGGGGCGCAGGTCGGCGGTGGCGGAGCGGTCGATGGTGACCGACAGGACGGCGCCCCCGTGGGTCTGCGGGTACGGCGGCACGTCGGTTCCGCCGCCGGCGAAGCTGATCCGCAGCGGCGCCCGGGCCCACGAGGTCCTCACCTTGGTGCCCCCCACTCGCTCCCCCTCCGGGTCAACGGGCCGCTCCCGCGGCCGCCTCGGCCAGCAGCTGCTCGAGGCGGTCGACGACCGCCTTCCAGGCGAACTCGGCCTCGACCCGGCGGCGCCCGGCCGCCCCCATGGCCCGCCCCCGGGCCGGGTCGGCCAGCAGCCCGGCCACGGCGTCGGCGACCGGCCCGGGCCGGCGCCCGTCGACCACCGTCCCGGTCTCGCCCTCGACGACCGTCTCGGGGGCGCCGCCAGAGCGCCCGGCCACCACCGGCAGGCCGGTCGCGGCCGCCTCCAGGAACACCACCCCGAGGGCCTCCAGGTCCAGCCCCAGCCAGCGGGTCCGGCAGGGCATGGCGAACACGTCGCCGGCGGCGTAGTGGGCCGGCAGCTCCTCCCAGGCGCCCTCGCCGGCCAGGTGAATGCGGGCAGCCACCGGGCTGGCCTCGACCAGGCGGCGCAGCCGCCGCCCGTACGGCCCGCCGCCGACCACCAGCAGCCGCGCCGCCGGGACCCGGGCCACCACCGCCGGCCAGGCCTGGATCAGCCGGTCCTGGCCCTTGCGGGGCACCAGCCGGGAGATGCAGACACAGACCGGGTCGTCGCCCAGGCCGTGGCGCTGGCGCACCTGCCGCCCGTCGACCGCCGGGTGGTAGGCGCTCGCGTCGACCCCCGCCGGGAGCAGCTCGACCGGGCAGCGGCCGCGCACCGCCCGCCGCACCCGGGCCGCCGACCAGTGGCTGACGGCGGTGAGCAGCCGCAGGTCGCCGGCCACCCGGACCAGCAGCCGGCGCACCAGCGGCACCCGCCCGACGGCGACCTCGACCCCGTGGGTGAAGCCGAGGCACGGCACGCCGGTGGCCCGGGTGAGCCGCCCGGCCAGCAGCCCGAGCGGGAAGGCGGCCCCGAAGCAGATCAGGTCGGGCCGCGCCTCCCTGGCCAGGGCGACCGTGCGGCGCAGGACGCCGGGGGTGGGCAGCATCGTCTTCCCCGGGTGGCGGACGACCCGGAACGGCTGGGCGGCGTCGAACGCCGCGGCGCCCGGCCAGGCCGGCGCGTACACCACCACCCGGTCGGGCGGCAGCCGGCGCACGAGGTTGTGGCAGTACTGCTGAATTCCCCCGGACCGGGGCGGGAAGTCGTTGGTGACGAGCAGCAGGTTCACGGCCCGGGCATTCTAGTGGCGTTCGGCCCACAGCCACGCCTGGGCGATCCGGGCCATCGTCTGCGGGTGGCTGGCGAACAGCAGCATCAGCAGCCGGTTGGGCCGCAGGTCGGCCCGGTTCTCCAGGGCGAGACGCCGCTCGACGGCGACCGCGGTGACCGGGTCGCGGGTCACCTCCAGCGACACCCAGTCGGCCCTGGCCTCGGCCCAGCGGCTGATCGCGCTGGCCACCGGCGCCGCCACCAGCCCGCCCACGGCGGCCAGGAGCAGCAGGCCGGGCGCGGCCAGCGGGTCGCCGAGCCCGGTCACCCCGAGCGCCCGCTGGACCGCCCCGAGGTCGAACAGGGCGACGGCGGCCAGCACCGACACGGCGGCCAGCGCGGCCGCCCCGATGGTCCCCCAGAGCACGTCACGGTGACGGACGTGGGCGAGCTCGTGGGCGACGACCAGGGCAACCTCGTCGGCCGCACTGGTCGGTCCGGCCGGCGTCCCGGGGTTGGCCGCGGCCAGCAGGGTGTCGTAGACCACCACCCGGCGGGTCCGGCCGAGCCCCGACACATAGGCGTTGACCCTGGTCGTGCGGCGGCTGGCGTCGGCCACGAGCACGTCCCCCACCGGCACCTGCATGGTCGCGGCCAGCTCCAGCAGCCGGGTCCGCAGCGGCCCTGGCTCGAGCGAGCGGAACCGGTTGAACAGCGGCTCGATCAGCACCGGCCCGGCCATGGCCAGGGCGAGGACCAGCAGGACGGCGGCGACGGCGGCGACCAGGGGCCAGCCGGGCGGCTGCCAGCGGGCCCCCAGGATCAGGGCGGTGAGGGCGACAACGGTCAGGACCAGGCCGACCGCCCGCCCCTTGGCCCAGTCGCGCAGGAAGCCGCCCAGGCCCTGGGTGGCCAGCCCGGCCCTGGCGTCCTGGCGGAAGGCCCGGATCGAGAACGGCAGCCCGACCGCGGCCCGCACGACCAGCACGGCCACCGCGGCCAGCACCACCCGCCCCGGCCCCCAGCCCCCGGCGAGCCCGGCCACCCCCCTGACCAGGGCCCGGCCAGGGCCGGTGAGGGCGAGGGCGGCGAGGACGAGCAGGTCGGTGCCGTAGCCGGCCAGCCCCCACCGCTGGCGAGGCTTGGCGTAGTCGACACACGCCCGGACCTCGTCCTCGGTGAAGGCCTCCAGCGGGTCTGCCGCCGGCGGCCGGGGCACGGCGATCAAGAGTCGCTGAGCTGGTCGCGGACCCACGCCGCCCAGCGGCGCTCGGCCGTCTGGAGGGAGATGCCGAGAACGCTCTTGAAGCCGCGGTCCAGTTCGCCCCTGTTCGTCTCGCCGGACCCGCGGAACGCGCGGTAGAGGGCCTGGAGCTTGCCGGTCCCGTAGATGGTGGCCACCCACTGGCAGAAGGCCGAGCCCTTGTCGTAGGCGACGGCCGCGTCACCGCCCCGGAAGTCGGTGTCGTCCGGCAGGTCGCCGTCGAAGCCGCCGCTGTCGACCCGGGCGTTGAGGGCCGGGCGGGTGGTGTCGAACGGGAGGCCGACCGGCTTCAGGGCGGCCCAGTCGGCGAACCCCTCGACCAGCAGCAGGGGGACGGCGTCGCCCAGGGAGCGGGTGGCGACGTGGGTCATCTCGTGGGTGACGAGGATCTGGAGGTTGAGGCCGTTGTAGCGGACCACGTTGTCGGTGTTGACCACGATCCGGTTGCCGAGCACCCGCTCGGCCGATCCCGACTCGACCGACGAGGAGGCGACGGCGGCCACCCGCGACAGGTTGCGGGCCCCGACCAGCCGCTCGGCCTCGTCCTGGTCGCTGGGGACGAGGATCACCGCCTTGCGCTCCCAGCGGCCGGTCCAGGCGGCCCCGACCTGGGCGTAGGCACGGTCGGCGACCCGCAGCAGCCGCTGGGCCAGCTCCTCGTGGCCGGGGTGGTGGACGATCAGGGTGCGGGGGCTGCGGGCGGTCCGCACCTGGTCGCTGTGCCAGATCTCGGCGTCGTCGCGGCCGCGCATGCGGCGGTCGCCGGGGCCGGCGATGCGCCAGCCGGAGCCGGTCAGGACGAAGGTGAAGGACTCCCGGGCCAGCACCGGGCTGGCGTCCTGGCCCTGGAACCGGTACCGCACCTGGACCGGGGCCAGCTGCACCTGCTGGGCGCGGTAGTGGCGCTTCAGCCTGGCCGCCGATTCCAGGTCGTTGGGATTGAGGCGGTAGTCGAAGTCCGAGAACGGCACCGTGCGCATGCGGGCGAACAGGGTCGCCTGCCCCTGGTAGTAGGTCTTCTGGCGCCGGTCGACGGTGGCCAGGAAGGCCGCGCGGTCGCGGTCGGTCACGGCCTTGGCCCGCTTGGCCAGCAGCTTCGGCAGGTCGGTGGCCGGGTCGGGCGGGAGCTTGGTCGCCGGCCGCCGCCCCACCGCCTGGCGCGCCTCCCCCGGCTGGTCGCCAGCGCGTACCAGCAGCACGGTCGCCACCAGGGCGAGCACCAGGACCCCGGCCAGCGCGGCCACGATCCAGCCGGCCCGCCGCCTCGGCGGCGG
>DATABK010000835.1:0-2747 GCA_036259695.1 Actinomycetes bacterium
GCCCGCCTGCTAAGCGGGTTTGGGGTTCATCCCCCATCGTGCGTTCGAATCGCACTGCCTCCGCTCTGCGCCGCTAGCTCAACGGATAGAGCACCAGACTACGGATCTGGCGGTTGGGGGTTCGAATCCCTCGCGGCGCGCCATTCGGGTTCCACCGGTGTCATGGCGAGGCTATGGCACGTGGGGGTGTGCGTGGCGGTTCTCGTGGTGGCCGCAGCCACAGCGACGTCTGGGTCGGCTGCATGGTCTGGTCGACCACCGCCAGCAGGTCAGCCGTGAGGGTGTCGAGGTCGACCTGGTCGCGCAGGCGGGCACCGAACCCCTCGACGATCCGTGTCGTGTCGTGGCGGCGGCGGTTGAACCGCCGATCCACCACTGCCTGGACGCGGCGACGGGCCGGCTGGAACACCGCCGCCACGGCCAGGGTCGCGGCCGCCACCACCAGGGGGGACTCCCGCTCTAGGAGCTGGCCCAGCCCCAGGACGACCACGGCGTAGCCGCCGCCCAGCAGCAGGGTGAGCAGGCCGTAGGCCACCGTCCGGCTGATGATGCGGTCCAGGTCATAGAGCCGGTAGCGCAGGACCGCCGCGCCCACCGCCACCGGCAGCACCACCACCCAGACCGCGGGCGCCCAGTCGACCAAGATCGGGCCCTCCAGCGCCACGGGGGCCAGGACGACCGGCACCGCCAACACCATCAGGGCCGCCGCCAACGCCACCCAGCGCAGCTGCTGGCGCTCCACCCCTTGGGCGCGGCGGAAGCGCACCACCAGCGACCCGGCGGCCACGGCCACGGCCAGGGCGGTGACGGCCAGGGCGACCCGGGTGGCGACCAGCAGGACACCGCCGAGGGCCCGGTCGCTGAAGGGACTGCTGGCCACCAGCAGCTGCGGGTCCAACCGTCCGGGCACCACCGGCACCACCAGGACCAAGGCCACAGGGGTGGCCGCGGTGACCCACGCCCACCAGCGCCAGCGGGCAGAGGGCAGCGACCCGGTCGGGGTCAACAACAGCACCAGGCTGAGCAGGCCCAGCGCCGCGGCGCCGGTGGCCGGGTAGTACCGGGCCACGGCGTGGGCGGCGGGGAGGGCACCGGGCCGGGCCAGCAGCCCGTAGATCACATAGGACGTGATCACCCCGGCGGCGGTCAGCGAGAGGGCGAAGCCCAGCAGCAGCCAGCCCACCGGGTGGCGGGGGCGGCGGCTGGCCAGCACCGCCCCGACCGTGGCCGCGCTCAGCACCGCCACCACGGGGCCAACGATACTGCCCGGGACCAACTGGGTCAGGTCGGGCCGGCCGGCCCGGATCAGCAGGCGATCCATCCAGGGCACCATGGCCAGGCCGAGCATGACCAGCGCCCACAGCACCCAGGCCAGCCCGGCCAGCCAACGGCGTGGCCGGCCCCGTCCGGCGGCCGACGTCACCGCCATGGTCCTGGCTGCTCGCAGCGCACCACCGATCCGGCCACCTCCCAACCTCGCCTCTCACCGACCAATGTGGACGGCTCCCGTCTCGGGATCGTTACGGACGGCGGACGGCGGAGGCTGGCCCGAGGCTCCTACGGGAACGACGCGTTACCCAGTGCTCGCCTTGGCATCCGATTCTCTGTCGGACAGCCCTTGATCATCCGTTTGATCATCCAGACGATCCTTCTGGATCCGTCTGGAGCCATCAGGACCGACGAGGCATCTAACGTGAGCAGGCTAGATCCGTCTGGAGCCGTCTAGTTCGACGCGGAGAATCCCACTCGTAATCGGCTACTTGCTGCTCAAGGTCACGGTAGTCCCCCGTGGGAGTCCACCAGCCGTCACCAGATGGACTAGTTGTCGCCTACCAGGTCAGAGCGGTGTCCCTGCCCGCCAATTGGCGGGTGCCTAGGGGTCGCGACCCTGCCAGGTGGTGATACAGGCCTCGTTACCCTCGGGGTCGGCCAGGACCCAGAAGGCGGGGGCTTCGGCGTCGTAGCGCAGTGTGCCGCCGGCGGCGAGGGTGGCCCGGATGCGGTCCGCGGCCTCGTCGTGGGGGACCGAGACGTCCAGGTGGATACGGTTGCGCTGAGGACGTGGGGCATCCATCTGCTGGAACCAGATGGCCGGGCCCTGGCCAAGAGGGTCGACGAGCGGGTCCTCGGGGCCCGATCGGCCGGGCTCGTCGGTGTAGCCGAGCACGGCCTTCCAGAAGGGACGGACGGCGGCGATGTCCAGGGCGTCGATGGCGATCTCCACGACCTGGACCGATCGCCAGGAGGGGCCGCCGACCCCGGCCTCGGTGGCCAGCCCCAGCCCGCGCACGGCCTCGGAGACCTGCTGGGCGAGCGCGACCTCGCGCGCGGTTACCGTGGCGCTGGCCGGCGACTGGAGGCTCAGGGCCACCTGGTCGGGGCGGAGGTCGATCGACAGTGAGGCGGCCTCGTCGCGGCAGGCGGCCACCGTCCGGGCGGCGACCTCGGCGGCCTCGGCCGGCGACCCTACGGCCACGGTGGCGCGCAGCGTGCCCAGCACATAACGCCATCCCAGGCCGCTGACGGCGTCAGAGGCCTCCTGTCGGCGCAGCGTCCGGCCCGGGTCCGGCTCGTCCATCGCCCTATCCTACGGGCCCGGCCAGGGCCTTCGTAGACGACCAGCTCGGCCGGCCCGCCGTCGACCTCGCCGACACGCTGGCGCTGGAGGCCGAGACGGCGTGGCGGCTGTGGACCAAGGGGATCCGGCCGGACACGGCCCAGGCGGCCGTCTCGATCTCGGGTGATCG
>DATABK010000836.1:0-1525 GCA_036259695.1 Actinomycetes bacterium
GGGCGGGGCGGCGCGGTCGACGGGGTCCGGGTCCACTCGGTCCGCCTGCCCGGGCTGGTCGCCCACCAGGAGGTCATCTTCGGCGGCCAGGAGATCGGACAGGTGCTCGCCGACCAGCAGCTGGGCGGGGGCGCCGGGCACCAGCTCGCGCAGGGGCCGGCCGACCCCGGTCGAGCGGGCGACCGCGGCGGCCAGCTCCAGGTCGGGCGCGTCCAGCACCGCGGCACAGACAGCCAGGCCCATCCGCCCCGTCGCCCCGAGCACCCCGACCCGCACCCGCCACCTCCTGGCTGTCACCTGCCGACCGCGAGCAGGATAGCCGGTCGGGGCGACCTGCTTGGGGACGGACGGAATTGGTTACGCTGTCGGCATGCTGGACCTGGTCGACAACGAGGCTGTCGTGCTCGCCGTGCTCGGCGACCGCTACCGGCTGCCGGTGGAGCGCCTCGCCCCTGGGCAGGTGGCGGTGGCCGAGGCCGCCCAGCCGGGCATGCCGGTCCGCGCCCTGACCCGCCGGGGCGGGGCCGTGGTGTCGGTCGCCCCGACCTGGAGCGGGCTGCTGCGGGAGCACCTGGACGGCTGGGCGTCCCTGGGGCCGGCCCTGGACGCGGTGGCCCGCGGGGTCGGCGGCCAGCACTTCTCCTGGGTGGCTCGCACCGGGGTGGACATCGCCGCCCCAGAAGCCGACGTCATCGTGATCGACACCACCGACCCGCGGCTGCCCGACTGGGTCGTCGGCCACTTCACCGGCGAGGCCTGGGTCGTGCTCGACGACGACGGCCAGGTGCTGTCGGTGGCCGTGCTCAAGCGCTACGACGACCGGCTACGGGAGATCTCGGTCGGCACCGCCGAACGGGCCCGGGGCCGCGGCCTGGCCAAGGCGGTCACGGCCGCCGCCGCCCGGGCCGTCCTGGCCGAGGGCCGGGCCGTGCTCTACAACCACGACGCCGCCAACCACAGCTCGGCCCGGGTCGCCGAGGCGGTCGGCCTGCGCGAGTTCGGCCGCTGCCACGCGGTCGTCACCGACCGCGACCCCGGACCCCGGGTCGCCGACGACGCCAAAGACTCGACCTCGACCTGAGGGTAAGTATGGGGTCACGCCGGACCAACCTGGCCTTGCTGATCGTGCTGGTGGTGGCCCTGGCCACGGGCGGGCTGGCGTTCGCGGCCGGGACCGGCTGGGGGCGCCCGGTGGTGGTCGCCCACGGCCTGGCCGGCCTGGCCGTGCTGGCCCTGGCGCCCTGGAAGTCGGTGGTGGTCCGCCGCGGCCTGGCCAGGCGGTCGGGGGCCGGGCGCTGGGCGTCGGTCGCCTTCGGGGTGGTGGTGCTGGCCGCGGTGGCGGCCGGGCTGGCCCACGCCAGCGGGGCTCTGGCCCGGCTCGGCCCGGTGAGCGCCATGCAGGTCCACGTGGGCGCCGCCCTGGTCGCGCTCCCCCTGCTGGCCTGGCACGCCGCCGCCCGGGGCGGCGCCCGGCCCCGCCGCACCGATCTGTCCCGCCGGGCCCTGCTCCGGGCCGGGGCGGTCG
>DATABK010000837.1:0-5747 GCA_036259695.1 Actinomycetes bacterium
GGACTGGTCGACCAGCAGGCAGACCGCCGCGGAGGTGCGCCGCTCGGTCTCCAGCACCTCGAAGTCGTCGGGGGCCAGCGCCACCGCCGCGCCCGGCCGCCTCGGTCCCTGCCGGAGGACGGCGTTGCGGACGGTGCGGACCACGTCCAGCGGCTCCTCGTCGCCGAACTGCCAGGGGCGGGAGGCGCCGGTGGGCTCGCCGGCCAGGCCGAGCCCAGCCACGTCGTGGTCGCCCCGGCGGCCCTCCTCCAGGCTGGAGAAGACCCGGCGCAGGGCGACGGCGCCGATGCGCCGGATCGCCTTGGGGCTCAGCTTGAGCTCGCCCCGCTCGCGGACCAGGTAGCCCTGCTCGGTCAGCTCCCGCTCGAGCCGGCGCAGGGTCTCGACGTCGTCGACCGCGGCCCGGCCCAGGGCCCGCTCCACCGCCTCCAGGTCGATGTCGTCCAGGGAGGCGCCCGGGTAGCGCTGGCCGAGGGTGGACTCGAGGGACTCGAGGTCGGCCAGCTCCTCCAGGGCGGTGGTGGCGTCGCCGAGGCCGAGGGGCTGCTCCCCGCCCATGTTCGCGCCCTGGTCCCAGGGGAGGTCGGGCCGGCGCGAGCGCAGCGACCGGCCGAGGCGGTCCAGCTCGTACTGGAGGCCGAGGTCACCGAGGACCGACTCCGTCAGGGCGGCCAGCTCGGCCCGCTGCTCCGGGGTGAGGGAGGCGGGCAGGCGGCTGGGCGCCGCGGCCCGGCGGGCCAGGGCGTCGACCAGCTCCTCGAGGTTGCGCGGGTTCTCGGGGAACATGTCGCCGTACCGCTCCATGAACTCCTCGAACTGGCGCTGGGTGTCCTCGCCCCGGGCGTCGGCCTCGAGCATGGCGTTGAGGTCGGCGACCATGTCCCGGATGCGCTGGAGCTCCTCGGGGGTGGCGCCGGCCAGGGCGTCGCGCAGCCCCTTGAACTGGGAGTCGAGCACCTCGCGGCGGAGCAGGTCGCGGATCTGCTCGTAGGTGGCGGCGGCCTCGGGCGACCGCCACCGGTAGTCGGCCAGCTGGCGGACGGCCCGGGCGGTGTCGGGCGGGAGCTGGTCGAGCTCGGCCTCGGCCAGGCGGGCCGCGTCCGACGGGTCGGGGAAGAGCGCCTGGCGCTCCTGCCCAACGGCCTGGTCGAGCAGCTCCCGGACCTGCTCCAGGGTGCCGTCCAGGCGCCCCCGCTCACGCAGCTCACGGCGCCGGTCGCGGGTCTGGCGGAGCAGGTCGCGGAGGCCCCTGGTCCCGGGCAGGCCTTGGCGCAGCAGGTTGCGCAGCGCGTCGGCGGCCCGGTCCCCGGACAGGACCCGCTCCCCCAGCCGGTCGAGCGCCCCGGCCACGTCGAACGGCGGCTCCAGCGGGTCGGGCCCACCCCGCCAGGCGCCGTAGCGGTAGCTCATCCGCCGTCGGCCATGAGACAGGCCCTCCTCCGAGCACTCATCCGCCGTACACCGTGCGGCCCGGCAGCTCCTCCTTGGCCAGGCGCTTGGACAGGTGGAGGCCCTCCATCGCGAACTCGAGGGCGGCCGCGGCCAGGCCGGGCGTCTCGGCCCCGGAGTCGTCGCCGAGGCGGCGCAGCAGCTGGGCCAGCCCCAGGACCGGCCCGACCCGGGCCAGCAGGTCCCCGGCCGGGACCAGGTCGCCGGTCTCCACTGTGGCGCCCTCGTCGAAGCGGTGCAGCAGCCCCGACAGGTCGGTCCCGGCCAGCCGGGCCCGCCAGGTCTCGGCCACCGACCGGCGCAGCAGGTGCTTGAGCAGCTCCAGCTCCCGGCCCTCCTCGAGCTGGTCGAACTCGACCTTGCCGAGGGAGACGGGGACGACCGCGGGGAGGTCGGCCACCCTGGCCACCGGCACCTCCTCGCCGGTGACGGCGGCCCGGCGCACGGCCGAGGCCCCGACGGTCTCGGCGGCGGCGATGGCGAACCGGGCCGAGACGCCGGAGCGGGCGTCGATCTGGGGCGACTCGCGGACCGCCCGGGTGAAGCGGGCGATGACCTCGAGCAGGTGGCCGGGCACGAGCGGGCGGCCGAGGGGCTGCTCGTCCCAGGCGAGCACGGCCTCCTGGCGGATCAGGGTGACCTCGTCGTCCAGCCGCAGCGGGTAGTGGGTGCGGACCTCGGCCCCGAAGCGGTCCTTGAGCGGGGTGATGATGCGGCCCCGGTTGGTGTAGTCCTCGGGGTTGGCGCTGGCGATCAGCATGAGATCCAGAGGCAGCCGGAGCTGGTAGCCGCGGACCTGGATGTCGCGCTCCTCGAGCACGTTCAGGAGGGCCACCTGGATCCGCTCGGCCAGGTCGGGCAGCTCGTTGACGCTGAAGATGCCCCGGTTGGTCCGGGGCACGAGGCCGTAGTGGACGGTCTCGGGGTCGCCGAGGGTGCGGCCCTCGGCCACCTTGATGGGGTCGATGTCGCCGATCAGGTCGCCGACGCTGGTGTCGGGGGTGGCCAGCTTCTCGCCGTAGCGCTCGGAGCGGTGGCGCCAGGCCACCGGCAGCTGGTCGCCCAGCTCGTCCAGCCGCCGCCGACAGGACGTGCAGGTGGGCACGTACGGGTGGTCGTTGATCTCGCAGCCGGCGACCACCGGGGTCCACTCGTCCAGCAGGTGGTGCAGCGAGCGGATCAGGCGGGTCTTGCCCTGGCCGCGCTCGCCCAGGAGCACGATGTCGTGCCCGGCGAGCAGGGCCCGCTCCAGCTCCGGCAGCACGGTGTCGTCGAACCCGACGATGCCGGGGAAGCGCTCGCCGCCGGAGGCCAGGCGGCGCAGGAGGTTGTCGCGGAGCTCGTGCTTGACCGCCTTGTAGCGGTGCCCGGAGGCCCGGAGGCCGGCGAGGGTGGTGGGGGTCGGCGGGGTGGCGGAGGTCATGCGCGCCCTTCTGTCGCTTGCGGTGCAACGCCCATGGTGGCCCCGGTCGGCCCATTGCGCACGCCCACCCCGGCGAGCTAAACTTAACCAAATGGTAAGGTATTCCACCCTCGACCGGACGTTCGCGGCCCTGTCCGACCCGACCCGCCGCGACATCCTCGACCGGCTCGCCCAGGGACCGGCCACGCTCGGCGAGCTGGCCCAGCCGTATGACATGACCCTCCCCGGCCTGATGAAGCACGTCCGGGTCCTCGAGGACGCCCAGCTGGTGGTGACCGAGAAGAAGGGCCGGACCCGGGAGTGCCGGCTCGGGGCCGAGCAGCTGGACGACGCGGCGCAGTGGATCGACGCCTACCGCCGCCGCTGGGAGCGCCGCCTGGACCGGCTCGAGGGCTACCTGGAGCGGCAGAAGGGAGCACCCCGATGAGCCAGGACCTGCGACTGGAGCGCGTCTACGACGCCCTCCCGGAGGTCGTGTTCGACGCCTTCACCGACCCCGAGGCCCAGAAGGAGCTGTACGCCGACGCCCCCGACTGGGTCGTCTCCTCCACCATCGACCTGCGCGCCGGGGGCCGCTGGACGATCGAGTTCGGCCCCCCGGGCGGCCCCGCGGCCCTGGAGACCTCGGTGTTCCAGGTGGTCGACCGGCCCCGGCGGCTCCGCTACACCGCGACCATGCGGATGCCCGACGGGACCAGCTTCGACACCGAGGTGGAGGTCCGCTTCGAGGAGGAGACGCCCGGCCGGACCCGGCTGACCATCCTCCAGACCGGCTTCCCGACCCGCCAGCTGCGGGACGAGATCGCCGGCGGCTGGCCCAGCATCCTCGACGGGCTCGGCCGGGTCGTGGCCGCCCGGTCGGGTGCGTCCGGGACCGGGGGTCGCTGATGCAGGCCGTCGACCTCCCAAGGGCCGGGCGGCGCGAATGGGTCGGGCTGGCCGTGATCGCCCTGCCCTGCATGCTCTACGCCATGGACCTGACCGTCCTCAACCTCGCCCTGCCCCAGCTCAGCGCCGACCTCCGGCCCAGCAGCACCCAGCTGCTGTGGATCGTCGACATCTACGGGTTCCTGGCCGCCGGGCTGCTGGTCACCATGGGGACCCTCGGCGACCGGATCGGCCGACGCCGGCTGCTGCTGATGGGCGCGGCCGCCTTCGGCGCCGTCTCGGTGCTGGCCGCCTTCTCCTCCACCGCCGGCTGGCTGATCGCCAGCCGGGCCCTGCTCGGCGTCGCCGGGGCCACCCTGGCCCCCTCGACCCTGTCGCTGATCCGCAACATGTTTCACGACCCCGGCCAGCGCGCGGTGGCCGTCGGCGTCTGGATCTCCAGCTTCTCGGCCGGCGGGGCGATCGGGCCGCTGCTCG
The DNA here is from genome assembly GCA_036259695.1 of Actinomycetes bacterium. Taxonomy (GTDB): domain Bacteria; phylum Actinomycetota; class CALGFH01; order CALGFH01; family CALGFH01; genus CALGFH01. The sequence continues at coordinate 4,238 of DATABK010000837.1, forward strand.
GCGGGCTGCTGCTGGAGTCCTTCTGGTGGGGCTCGGTGTTCCTGATCGCCGTGCCGCCGATGGTCCTGCTGCTGGTTCTGGGACCGGTGCTGCTGCCCGAGTTCCGCGACCCCGAGGCGGGCCGGCTGGACGTGATCTCGGCCGGGCTGTCGCTGACCGCGGTCCTGGCCCTGATCTACGGGCTGAAGGAGCTGGCCCAGGAGGGGCCGGGCTGGACGCCGCCGCTGGCCGTCCTGGCCGGGCTGGCCGTCGGGCTGGGGTTCTGGCGCCGCCAGCGGCGGCTTGTCGACCCGCTGATCGACCTCCGGCTGTTCGGCAACCGGGCCTTCAGCGCCGCCCTGGCCGCCAACACCCTTGACTTCTTCGTCTCCTTCGGGGGCCTGCTGTTCGTCGCCCAGTATCTGCAACTGGTGCTCGGGCTGTCGCCGATCCAGGCCGGCCTGTGGCTGCTGCCGTCCTCGATCGGGCTGATCGTGGGGTCGATGCTGGCCCCCGTGGCCGTCCGGCGGGCCCGGCCGTGGCAGGTGATGGCGGCCGGCCTGGTCCTCGGCGCGGCCGGGTTCGCGCTCCTCACCCAGGTCGGCGCCGGCAGCGGCCTGGCCTGGCTGGTCGGCGGGTCGGTGCTGTTCTCGGTCGGGTTGGCCCCGCTCACCACCCTGTCCACCGACCTGATGATCGGGGTCGCCCTGGCCGACCGGGCCGGGGCGGCGTCGGCCGTCGCCGAGACGACCTCGGAGTTCGGCGGCGCGCTGGGCATCGCCGTCCTCGGCAGCATCGGCACGGCCGTCTACCGCGGCCAGGTGGGCGAGACCCTCCCGGCCGGGGTCCCGCCGGCGGCCGCCGACACCGCCCGCGACACCCTGGGGGGCGCGGTGGCGCTGGCCGGTCAGCTCCCGGAACGGCTGGGCGCGGCCGTGCTGGACGCCGCCCGGGAGGCCTTCACGGCCGGGCTGCACCTGGTCTTCGCCGTCAACGCCGGGCTCGCCCTGGGCATCGCCGCCCTGGTCGTGATCGTGCTCCGGAAGGTCCCGACCGGCGAGGCGCCCGACGGCCGGGCCTAGGCCTCGGCGGCGCGGCGCCAGGCGGCCCGGCCGAGCTGACCGAAGGCGCCGAGGAAGCGGCCGGTGAGGTCGCCGGCGTCGTGCTCTTCGAGGATGGCGGCGACGCCGCGGGCGTCGAGGCGGCGGGTGCAGCTGGCCACCTCCAGCGGGACGTCGTCGCGGATGGCCATCAGCTGCCGGTTGCGCTCGTAGGTGGCCCGCTGGGTGACCAGGGCCTCGGCGACCCAGCCGCCGAGCAGCCGGGCCACCCCGGCCGGGTCGTCCAGCGCCTCCTCGACCGTGCCGTAGGCGTTCAGCAGCCGGGCGGCGGTGACGGCCCCGATGCCCTTGACCCCGGGCAGGCAGTCGCTGGCGTCGCCCCGCAGGGCCGCGAACGCCGGGTACGCGGCCGGGCCGACGCCGTAGCGGGCCCGCAGCCAGCTCGGCGACACCTGCTCCATGCGGCCGCC
>DATABK010000838.1:0-2042 GCA_036259695.1 Actinomycetes bacterium
CTGACCACGACGGCGCCGCCTTCGGCCGGCGAGCCGGCCTGGCGGCGGCTGGCCCCGGCGCCGTCGCAGCGGACCGAGGTCGCCGCGGCCGCCGTCGGGGAGCGGATCTGGGTGCTGGGCGGCTACGCCCCCGACGGGGCCACCCTGGCCACGGTCGAGGTCTACGACACCACCACCGACACCTGGGCCAGGGGGCCGGACCTGCCGGTGGCCGTGAACCACGCCATGGCCGCCACCCTGGACGGGGTGCTCCATGTCGCCGGCGGCAACGACGGCGACGGCCCCAGCACCCAGGTGGCCCGGCTGGAGGGGGATGGCTGGCGGCGGCTGGCCCCGCTGCCCCAGGGCCGCTCGGCCGGTGGGCTGGTCGCCCTGGACGGACGGCTGTACCTGGTCGGCGGGGTGGTGGACGGCGGGCTGGCCGCCGACACCCAGGTCTACGACCCGGCCGCCGACCGCTGGTCGCCCGCGCCCGGGCTGCCCACCCCGCGCGAGCATCTCGGCGCGGCCGCCACCGGCGGCAAGGTCTATGTGGTCGGGGGCCGCGTCGGCGGGATCGGCCGGAACCTGGGGGCCGCCGAGGCCTTCGACCCGGCCACCGGCCGCTGGGCCGCCCTGGCCGAGCTGCCCACGCCCAGGGGCGGCCTGGCCGCCACCGCCACCGCCGGCGGCGAGGTGGTGGCCGTCGGCGGCGAGGCCGCGGCGACCTTCCCGGAGGCCGAGGCCCTCGACACCGCCAGCGGCCGCTGGCGCTCGCTGCCCCCGCTGCCGACCCCGCGCCACGGCCTCGGGGTGGTCGCCGTCGGCGACACCGTCTACGTCCTGGCCGGCGGCCCCCGGCCCGGCCTCCACACCTCGGCGGCCAACGAGGCCATCGACCTCGGCTAGCCTCCGGCACCGGGCTCTTGTCAGCCGACTTAGGGGCGCCTAATATCGGGGCGATGTTCGTCTGCCACTGCCGGGCCGTCACCGACGGGGAGATCCGCGAGGCGATCACGGCCGGAGCCTGCGACCTCGAGGAGGTCGGGCTCCGCTGCGGCGCCGGCATCACCTGCGGCGGCTGCTGCCCGCTGATCGAGGAGCTGCTGGCCAAGCACGCCGAGGCGGCCCCCCTGGCCGCCTCCGCCTAGTCGCGGACCTGCTGGGCCAGGTACAGGCTCTCGCCGATCTGGTCGACGGTGACCAGCTGGGTCTCCCACCAGTCGACGTGCCGCTCCTCCTCGGCGATCATCGCCGCCAGGAACTCCCGCGTCCCCTGGTCACCGACCTCAAGGCAGGTGGCCACGTAGCCGTGCAGGTTGGTGACCGCGGCCCGCTCCAGCTCCAGGGCGAGGCGGATCTGCTCGACCGGGGTCTCGCCGACCTTGACCGTGCCCAGGCGCTGGAGGTTGGGCAGGCCGTCCAGGTACAGGATGCGGTCGATCAGCTCCTCGGTGTCGCGCATCTCCTCAAGGGAGATCTCCCGGTGGCGCTTGGCCAGGCGCTCGTAGCCCCAGTTGGCGCACATCCGGGAGTTGAGGAAGTACTGGTTGACGGCGGTCAGCTCGAAGGTCAGGTGCTGGTTGAGCAGCTCGAGGATGCGCGGGTCGCCCTGCAAGGGACCCTCCCTGGGGTCGGTTCCGGACGGTGACCCCGGTAGTCTGCCTCAACCGCGGCCGCGGTGGGCGGCCACGGCCTCGCGCACGGCCGGGGCGACCTCGGCCGCGAACAGCTCCAGCTGGTGGGCCGGGTCCTCGGTGGGCCAGAGCACGAAGGTGTCCATCCCGGCCTCGGTGACCAGGGGGAGGAGCTGCTCCACCCACTGGCCGGCCGGTCCGTCCAGGAACCCGCCGCCGCCGGGGCCGATCCGGCCGGAGATGTTGTAGAGGCGGCGGATGGCCGCCGGGTCGCGGCCGGCGTCGGCGGCCGCGTCGTCGATGCGGGCCTGGGCCGCGGGCAGCCGGTCCGGGGTCACATAGGTCGACGACGGCACCCAGCCGTCGGCCAGCCGCCCGGTCAGGGCCAGCATCCGCGGCCCGATGGCGCCGAGCCAGATGCCGATG
>DATABK010000839.1:0-6578 GCA_036259695.1 Actinomycetes bacterium
CGCCCCCGGCCGCAACCAGCTTGGTGTCGACCTGACGTGTGAGTCCCGCAGCCCCGGGGTCGAGTTCGACGCGGACCTGACCGCCCGCCTGGACACCCGCCTCCGGGCCGAGGGCCTGGAGCCCCCCGGTCTGCCCACCGCCGCCGGCCACGACGCCGGCGCCCTGGCCGCCGCTGTCCCCACCGCCATGCTGTTCGTCCGCAACCCGACGGGCACCAGCCACAGCCCGGCGGAGACGGCCGAGCTCGACGACTGCCTGACGGGGGCGCGGGCGCTGGCCGCGGTGATCGAGGAGCTGGCGTGCCGCTGACCTCCAGCCGGAGCCGGAGCACGCCGGAACCCCACTCACCACCGCAACCCGACCCACCACCGCAACCCCACCCACCACCGACCCCGGGCACGCCGGAACCCCACCCACCGGAGCGTGGGGCCCCCGAACGGGAGGGTAGCCCGCGGCCGGATGGGGTGCGCACGGCCGTCCACAGCCCCTTGCCCGGTCCCTCGCCCCGCCCTTCGCTCGGTCCCTTGCCCCGTCTCTTGCTCGGTCCCTTGCTGGTTGGGTGGGGATGAGCGCCTGGTACGCCGAGCTGGCCTGGCTCGGTCCGGAGCGCGGGGTGGCCGAGCGGGTCCTTCTCCACGTCGAGGGGGAGCGGATCACGGCCGTGACCGAGGGAGCCGACCCGCCCTCAGGGGCGACCCGGCTCTCCGGGATCACCATCCCCGGGCTGGCCAACGGGCATTCGCACGCGTTCCACCGGGCGTTGCGGGGACGCACCCACCGGGCCGGCGGGGACTTCTGGAGCTGGCGTGAGCTGATGTACCAGGTCGCGGCCGTCCTCGACCCGGACCGGTACCTGGAGCTGGCCACCGCCACCTACGCCGAGATGGCCCTGGCCGGGATCACCGCCGTCGGCGAGTTCCACTACCTGCACCACGACCCGGCCGGCCGGCCCTACGCCGATCCCAACCAGATGGGGGAGGCGCTGGTCGAGGCGGCCGGCCGGGCCGGGGTCCGGCTCACCCTGATCGACACCTGCTACCTGCGGGCCGGGCTCGGCGGCCAGCCGCTGACCGGCGCCCAGGTCCGTTTCGGGGACGGCGACGCCCAGGCCTGGGCCGAGCGGGCCGGGGCCCTCCGCGACCGCCCCGGGTCCCGGGTGGCGGCCGGCATCCACAGCGTCCGGGCGGTCGACCCGGCGGGCATGGCCATCGTCGCCTCCTGGGCCGGGGACCGCCAGGCCCCGCTCCACCTGCACCTGTCCGAGCAGCAGGCCGAGAACGAGGCCTGCCTCGCCGCCACCGGCCTGACCCCGGCCGCCCTGGCCGCCTCGGCCGGGGTCCTCGGTCCCCGGACCACCGCCGTCCACGCCACCCACCTCACCGACGAGGACATCTCGCTCCTCGGCGCCACCCGAACCACCGCGTGCCTCTGCCCGACCACCGAGCGCGACCTGGCCGACGGGGTCGGCCCTGCCCGGTCCCTGGCCGATGCCGGCAGCCCCCTCTGCCTCGGCTCGGACAGCCACGCCGTCATCGACCTGTTCGAGGAGGCCAGGGCGGTCGAGCTCGACGAGCGCCTGGTCAGCGGGCGCCGCGGCCGCCACCGGCCGGCCGATCTCCTGGCCGCCGCCACCGAGGCCGGCATGGCCGCCCTCGGCTGGACGCCGGCCGCCTGGCCCCCGGCCAGCTGGCCGACCTGGTCACCCTCGACCTGGGCTCGGTCCGCCTGGCCGGCACCCGGCCGGCCACCGCCGTCGACCACCTGGTGTTCGCGGCCACCGCGGCCGACGTCACCTCGGTCGTGGTCTCGGGCCGCCAGGTCGTCCGCGACGGCCACCACCTGCTCCTCGGCGACGTCGGCGCCGCCCTCGACCGCGCCATCGGCGCCCTCGCGGCGTCCTAGTTCCGCCGGCGGCCGAGGACCACCTGGAGCAGGCCGGTGGCCGTGCCCTGGGACTCGTCGTGGACCCGGGGGGTGGGGCCGCCGCCGGCGATGTCGACGTGGAGGGTGGCCAGGCCGGCGCGGCGCTGGAACAGGGAGGAGCGGACGCTGCCGCTCTGGGCCTTGGCCACCGGGACGGCGGTGGTGACCCGGACGGCCACCCCCACCCGGGCGTAGAGGAACCCCTCCCGGGTCGCGTGGCCGAGGTTGCGGTAGGCGGCCAGGCCGAGGACGACGGCCACGGCCAGCACCGGCACGGCGAGCACGGCCAGCACCGCCGGGACGGCCAGCACCCCCAGCGAGGTCAGCCGCCACAGGGGAAGGGCGACCGCGGCCATGACCACGGTGGCGGTGACGACGCTGCGGATCACCGCCCGGCGGCGGGCCGCCGGCGGCGGGAGCAGCAGCCGCGGGACCGGCGCCGCCCCTGGCAGGAGCTCCTCCAGGACCCGGTTGACCTGCACACGCTGGAGGATCGGGATGGCCAGGCGGCTGGCCGTCTGGTCGCCGCCGCCGGTCCGGCCGGCGCTCTGGATGCGGATCGAGGCCAGTCCGAGGGCCCGGCGCAGCAGCGACTCCTCGATCCGGACCACCTGGAGCCGGGCCAGGGGCAGCACCGCCTCCCGCCGCTCCAGCAGGCCCCGGCGCACCACCAGGTCGTTCCCGGCCCGGGCCAGGGTGAAGCCGTAGTCGGTGACGATGCTGGAGGCGGCGGCCAGGCCCAGCCACACGATCACCCCGAGCACGGCCACGGCGGCGAAGGCGGCCGGGGTGGTCGGCGCGACCGCCTCCGGGTCGAAGCGGGCGAAGAACCAGTCGGACAGGCCGGGAAACCAGTCGGTTGCCTGGCTGATGGGGCCGAGCACAACCAGCGCGGCCGCTGCCCGCGACCCGGTGATCCCGGCCAGCATCACCTGGCCGAGCCCCAGCCGCAGCAGCACCCGCTCGGCCCGCGGGGCCTCCGCCTCGGCGGCGGCTTCGGCGGCGGCCCGGCCCCCGGCCACCTGGCCGCCCAGGGCGCCCGCGGAGCCCGTCACCTGGGCCTTGGCCCGGAGCAGGCTGGCCCGCAGGGCCCGGGCCTCCTCGAGGGTGACCACGTCCAGGTCGACCTCGGCCGCCGTCCCGCCGCCGGCCGTCTCGACCCGCAGGGTGGCCACGCCGAGGAGCCGGTGCAGGGGCTTGCGGACCAGCTCGACCTGCTGGATGCGGTCGAACGGGACCGCCCGGAGCTTCCGGGCCAGCACCCCCTCCTCGAGCCGCAGGGCCCCGCCCTCCAGCTCATAGGTCCGGCGCAGCCACTCGATCGTGCTCCAGGCCAGCAGCACCAGCGCCCCCAGGACGAGCAGCCAGAACTGCCGCCGGGCGGCCACCAGCACGCCCAGCGGCCACAGCCGGACCGCGTACCTGGTGGCGAAGAACAGCGGGCTGAGCAGATGCAGCCGCCGCGGGCCCCCGCCCTCGAGCGGGACCTCAGGCGGTCCGGCGGGCGGCGCCTCGGGCGCCGGGGGCGGCGGCGTATCCAGATCCGGCGGGACCTGGCCCCGGTCCTCAGACCGCATCGCCATGGCCGGCCCTGGCCAGAATCAGCCGGCGCAGCCCCTCGGCGTCGCCGGCGGCGATGCCGGGGATGGTGGCGTCGGTGCCGGCCGAGGCCGTGTGCAGGATCAGCCGGGCCAGGCCGACGGCCCGCTCGACCGGGCCCTGGGCCACGTCGATGTGCTGGACCCGGAAATAGGGGATGGCCGAGTGGACGCGCCGGACGATGCCATGCCGCAGCTCCAGGGCGTCGGAGGCCACCTGGTAGCGCCAGTGGCGATAACGGGCCCGCGGCACCCACCAGGCGGCAACCGCGCCGGCGACCGCCAGCAGCCCCGCCGGCAGCCAGGGCGGCCAGGGCAGCTCGGCCCCGGCCAGCCTGGCCCCGACGTCGACGGCCAGCACCAGCAGGACGAGCACCGCGTAGCCGATCGCCTCCTGCACGGTCCAGACGGTGACGACGCGACGGTCGAGCTCCCTGGCCGCGACCCAGCTCTCGGTAACCTCGGTCATCTCGGTTCCAGCCTACGCCGCCGCCGGTATCCACAGGGTTTGGCGCTGGGCGGGCGCGACCGCCCAGCGTCGATAGAATGGGGGACATGAGCAGCCTCCCCATCCCAGCCTTTGCCGCCCCGCGCCGGGTGCTGCTGGCCGCCCCCCGCGGCTACTGCGCCGGCGTCGAGCGGGCCATCGACATCGTCGAGGTCGCCCTGGCCACCTACGGCCCCCCGGTCTACGTGCGCAAGCAGATCGTCCACAACCTGCACGTGGTCCGGGACCTCGAGACCAGGGGCGCGATCTTCGTCGACGAGCTCGACGAGGTGCCGGAGGGGGCGACGGTGGTCTTCTCGGCCCACGGCGTCGCCCCGTCGGTCCACGCCGAGGCCCGGGAGCGGGGCCTGCGGGTCATCGACGCCACCTGCCCCCTGGTGACCAAGGTCCACCAGGAGGCGCGGAAGTTCGCCGCCAAGGGCTACGACATCGTCCTCATCGGCCACGAGGGCCATGAGGAGGTCGTCGGCACCATGGGCCACGCGCCCAGGGCCGTCCACCTGGTCGGTGACGAGGAGGAGGCGGCCCGGGTCGAGGTCGCCGACTCCGAGCGGGTCGCCTACCTGACCCAGACCACCCTGTCGGTGGACGAGACGGCCGGGGTCATCGGGACCCTGCGCGAGCGGTTCCCGGTGCTGGCCGGCCCCCGCTCCGACGACATCTGCTACGCCACCCAGAACCGGCAGGCCGCGGTCAAGACCCTGGCCCGCGACTGCCAGCTGGTGCTGGTCATCGGGGCCACCAACTCCTCCAACTCGGTCCGCCTGGTCGAGGTCGCCCGGGCCGCCGGCTGCCAGGCCCACCTGGTCTCGGAGGCCTCGGCGATCGACCCGGCCTGGTTCGAGGGCGTCGAGACCGTCGGCATCAGCTCGGGTGCCTCCGCCCCCGAGTGGCTGGTCGAGGGGCTCGTCGCCGCCCTGCGGGAGCGGGGCGCGACCGAGGTCCGCGAGGTCGAGGTCGTGCCCGAGAACGTCCATTTCGCCCTCCCGGGGACACTGCGCCGCGACGCCGAGGCGGTCCGGGCCGGCGGGGGGGTCCGGGGGACCGCCGGGGTGGTCCCCCGGACGGTCGGTGGACCCGGCGGCTAGATGGCCGTCCCGCGGGACGGCGGCGTCTACGTCGTCGGAGCCGGGCTGGCCGGGCTCCGCTGCGCCCGCCGCCTCCACTCCAAGGGCGTCGCCGCCACCGTGCTCGAGGCGTCCGACGGGGTCGGCGGCCGGGTCCGCACCGACCGGGTCGACGACTTCCTGCTCGACCGGGGCTTCCAGGTCCTGCTGACCGCCTACCCCGAGGCTCGGGACGCCCTCGACTACCGGGAGCTGGAGCTGCACCCGTTCTACCCGGGGGCGATGGTCCGGACCGGCGGGAAGCTCGTGACCGTGGCCGACCCGTTCCGCCGCCGCTGGGGCGGGCTGCGCACCGCCCTGGCCCCGGTGGGGGGCCTCGGCGACAAGCTGAAGGTGGCCAAGCTGCACCGGCGGGTCACCTCGGGGTCGCTGGAGGAGCTGTTCGCCCGGCCCGAGACCACCACCCGTGAGGCCCTGGCCGCCGACGGCTTCTCCGACGTGATCGTCGACCGCTTCTTCCGGCCGCTGTTCGGCGGGGTCCTGCTCGACCGGGAGCTCGGCACCTCCAGCCGCATGTTCGAGTTCGTCTACCGGATGTTCGCCCTCGGCGACGTCGCCCTCCCGACCCGGGGCATGGGTGCCATCGCCGAGCAGCTCGCCGGCGGCCTCCCGCCGGGCTGCGTCCGCCTCGGCCAGCGGGTCACGGCGGTCGGCGGCGGCGGCGTCACCCTGGCCGACGGCGAGCGGCTGCCGGCCAGGGCGGTGGTGGTCGCCACCGACGGCCCGACCGCCTCCCAGCTGCTCGGCGGCGAGCCGCCGGCCCCAGGGTCGGTCGCGGCCACCTGCCTCTACTTCGCCGCCGACCGGGCCCCGGTCGACGAGCCGGTGATCGTCCTCGACGGCGACGGCCAGGGCCCGGTCAACAACCTCTGCGTCCCCAGCGCCGTCGCCCCCACCTACGCCCCGCCCGGCGCCGCCCTCATCTCGGCGGCGGTGGTCGAGCGGCCCGGCCTGCCCAGGGGCCCCGACCTGGAGGCGGCCGTGCTCGGGCAGCTGGCCGACTGGTTCGGCTCCGGGGTGGTCGCCTGGCGGCACCTCAAGACCTACGTCATCCCCCACGCCCAGCCGGCCCAGCCGCCGGGGGCGCTCGACCCGCCGGAGCGGCCGGTGCGGCTGCGGCCCGGGCTGTACGTGTGCGGGGACCACCGCGACAACGCCTCCATCAACGGGGCCCTGGCGTCGGGCCGCCGGGCCGCCGAGGCGGTGCTCGAGGACCTCTGAGGCCGGTCCGGCCCAGTTCCCGCCGTCGGGGGCGCGAGGTAGGCTACCGGCCATGAACGAGCAGATGGAGCACATCGAAGTCGGGGCCGGGGAGGTCCTGCTGACCGTCGGGACCATGAAGGGCGCGTGGCTGTTCGCGGGCGACCCCGAGCGGGGCAAATGGCGGTGGAGCGGGCCGCACTTCCGCGGTGAGCAGGTGT
>DATABK010000840.1:0-5531 GCA_036259695.1 Actinomycetes bacterium
GCCAGCGCCAGCGATCGACCTCGTCGTCGACGACGTCCAGCGCCAGACCCAGCTCGAGCGCTCGAGTGAGGGTCGGCGCGGCCGCCACGTAGCCCTCGGTCAACCGCAGCGCGAACGCCTCCAGCAGGACGTCTACCGCCCGCGGCGGTTCGGGACCGGGGGGCGCGGCGCGCGCCGCCTCGGCCGCCGCCACCACGCCGCCGGGACCGCCCAGGTCGCCGGCCCACATGGCGGCCCAGAGCGCCTCCAGGTGCGTGTCACGGGCCAGGTCAGCGTCGAGCGGCTCCAGGCGTCGGGCCGCGCTGAGCAGCAGCCGAGCGGCGTCGCCGGGGCGTCGCTGCGCGAACGTGATCAGTCCGCGCAGCTGCTCCACCTCGGCCGCCAGAAGGGCAGCAAGCGGTCCAGCCTCGACCGCAGCTAGCAGTTCCAGGGCCGCGTCCAGGGCGCCGGCGGCGCGCTTGGCCCTCGCGGCCGCGAGCAGGCGCCGGGCTCGGCAAGAGGGGTCGGGGGTCAGCAGGGCCGCGCGCTCCAGGAATGCGGCCGCCGCGGCCAGGCCCCCGCGCGCCTGGGCGCGGCCGGCCGAGCGCTCGAGCTCGGCGGCGACGTCCTCATCTGGCCCGGGCGTGGCCTGGGCCAGGTGCCAGGCGCGGCGGTCGGGATCGGTCTTCGGGTCGGTGACCTGCGCCAGGGCGCGGTGAATGTCCTGCCGTTCCTGGAGCGATGCCGACCGGTAGGCCGCCGAGCGCACCAGGGGATGCCGGAACCGGACGCGGGTGCCGACCTCGAGGAGGTCGGCCTCGGCCGCCGGGGTCGCGGCCTGGGTGCCGATACGGAGCCGCTCGGCTGCCCGCCACACCAGTACGGGGTCGCCGACCGGGTCGGCCGCCGCCAGCCGCAGCAGCCGGCCGGTGTCGGCCGGCAGCGCGTCCAGCCGCCGCCGGAAGTTCCCCTCGATGCTCGCCGAGAGCGGCACCGCGCTGGGCAGGGCGAACCCGCCCGCCAGCTCGGCCGGCGGCATTCCCCTGGGCAGCTCCACCAGCGCCAGCGGGTTACCGCGGGTCTCGGCAACGACCTGGTCGCGGACCCGCGCATCCAGCGGCCCGGTCAGCGCCGCCTCCAGCAGCGCCCGCGCATCACCCTCCTGTAGCCCCTCGACCACCAGCTCCGGCAGCCCCGCCAACTCGCTGCCCGGATCCCGGGCCGCGAACACCAGGCCGACCGACTCGGCCACCAGACGGCGGGCCACGAACCCGAGGACCTGAGCTGAGGCATGATCCAGCCACTGCGCGTCATCGACCAGGCAGACCAGGGGGTGCTCCTCGGCGGCGTCGGACAGCAGGCTCAGCACGGCCAGGCCGGCCAGGAAGCGGTCCGGCGCCGGCCCGGAGCGAAGGCCGAACGCGGTCCACAGGGCCTCGCCCTGCGGCCCCGGGAGCCGCTCCAGGCGGTCCAGCATCGGCGTCAGCAGCTGGTGCACCCCGGCGAAGGCGAGCTCCATCTCCGATTCGACCCCGGCGACGCGCGCCACGCGGCAGCCCGACGCCTGCTCGGCCAGGTAGTCCAACAGCGCCGACTTGCCCACACCCGGTTCCCCGCGCACCACCACGGCCCGGCTCTTCCCGGCGCGAACAGCGTCCAAGAGCCGATCCAACATGTCGCATTCCCGGCGCCGGCCCCGCAACTCCCCGATGGGTCCCCGCAGACGCGCGGGTCGGTGTCTGCCCGGCACCGACACTACGCCGCACCCACGACGCCGCGGCATGACCCGCGGCTCGGCGCCAGCTGGTCGGCCAACTCGATCGACGCCGCGACGATCGGCCTGGGGGCATGCCTGAGGAAGCAGCCGTTCGCCACGCCGACCCCCAAACAAGCAACAAGCTCAACCGCGCCCACTGTAAAGCGCCCGCCGCGCGGACGCGACACACTGACCGAAGGGGAGACCGCGCTGCACATCAGACCGCATCGCTCTGTGGCACTGCGCCTGTCGGTTCACGACCCGTCGTTACCCAACCGCTCGGTGAGGTGAGAGACTTGGTGGGGCTGTCGCTGAGCAGGTGATCGTGAGGGGCGGGTGCGGTGAAGCCTGAGCCGACGTCGGGAACGCTGATCTTCCTGTTCACCGACGTCGAGGGCAGCACCCGGCTCTGGGAACGACTCCCGCAGGCCATGAAGGCTGCCCTTGAGCGCCACGACAGGATCTTGCAGGCCGCCGTGGCAGGCTCGAACGGCCAGGTGGTCAAGACGACCGGCGACGGGATGATGGCGACCTTCGCGTCGGCCGCCGCTGCCGTGAGCGCCTGCCTTACCGTGCAGCGTGACCTGGCAGCCGAGCCGTGGGGAGCCACCGGAGCACTCCGGGTGCGGATGGGGCTGCACGCGGGCGAGGCGGCGACCCGGTCGAGCGACTACTTCGGCCCGGCGGTCAACCGCACCGCCCGGATCATGGCGGTCGGCCATGGCGGCCAGGTGCTGCTGTCTTCGGCCGCCGCCGCCCTGGTCACCGATCAGCTTCCAGACGGGGCCGGACTTCGCGACCTGGGCGTCCATCGCCTCAAGGACCTGGGTCGCGCCGAGCGGCTGTTCCAGCTGGTGCACCCGGACCTCGCCGACGGCTTCCCGCCGCTGGCCACCCTCGACCGCCGCCCCAACAACCTCCCCACGCAGACCTCCACCTTCGTCGGCCGGGACGCGGAGCTGGAGGAGATCGGCAGGCGCCTCGAACACGAGGCGGTGCGGCTGCTCACCCTGACCGGGCCAGGGGGGACGGGCAAGACCCGCCTGGCGCTCCGGGCGGCCGCGGACGAGATCGACCGGTTCGAGGATGGGGTGTTTTTCGTCGATCTCTCCGCCGTCCGGGAGACCGAAGCCGTACCGGCCGGCATCGCCCGGGCCATCGGCCTGAGTGAGACCAGCGGGCAGGCGCTCCTGGAGGAGCTCAAAGGACGGCTGCGCCAGCAGCAGACCCTGCTCGTGCTCGACAACTTCGAGCAGGTGACGACCGCGGCCCCGATGGCGGTGGAGCTGCTGGAGGACTGCCGAGGGCTCAAGCTGCTGGTGACCAGCCGGGAGGCGTTGCGGGTGCGTGCCGAGCACCTGTACCCAGTGCCGCCGCTCTCGCTGCCCCGGGCCGTACCCGACCGTCGATCGGCCGCGGAGCTGGCAGGTTGTGAGGCCGTCCAGCTCTTTGTCGACCGCGCCCAGGCCGTCAGGGCCGACTTCCGCCTGACCGAGGAGAACGCAGACGCCGTGGCCGACATCTGCCGGCGCCTGGACGGCCTGCCGCTGGCGATCGAGCTGGCCACCGCCCGCCTCAACCTGTTCTCCCCTGAGGCCCTGCGTGACCGGTTGGGGAGCCGGTTGCGGCTGCTGCGCGGTGGCGCTCGTGACCTGCCGGCCCGTCAGCAGACGCTCCGGGCGACCATCGAATGGAGCTACCAGCTGCTGGAGCCCGGCGAGCAGCGGCTGTTCGAGCTGCTCTCGGTGTTCTCCGGCGCGGGGTTCGAGGCCGTGGAGGTCGTGGCCGCCGAGCTCGACTGGCTGACCGAGACGCAGGTCGACATCCTGGACGGCCTTGCCTCCCTGGTCGACAAGAGCCTCCTCCGGCAGGCCGACGCTGAAGCGGGCGAGCCACGGCTGGTGATGCTGGAGACCATCCGGGAGTATGCGGCCGAACGGCTGGACGATGCGCCCGAGTTCGGCGCCGCCGCCCGTCGGGCCCACGCCGCCTACTTCGCCGACTTCGCCCAGCGGCAATGGGAACACCTGACTGGCCGGCGACGCGGGCTGGCGTTGGCGGCGATGACCGCCGACCTCGACAACCTGCGTCTCGCCTGGGATCACTGGGAGGCGGCGGGTGACCTGGACCAGCTCAACAAGCTCGTTGACAGCCTCTGGCTGCTGTACGACGCGCGCGGTTGGTACCACGACACGGTCCGGCTCACCACCGACCTGCTGGAGGTCCTTTCCTCGTCCCCGTCCACGCCGGATCGGGTGCAGCAGGAGGTGACCTTGCGGACAAGCCTGGCCAGGGCGCTGATGGCAAGCAAGGGCTACACGCCCGAGGTCGAGGAGGTCTACGCCCGCACCCTCGAGCTGTTCGAAGGCCAGCAGGTCCCACAGCTGTTTCCGGTGCTGCGGAACCTGGCCAGCTTCTACAACTTCCGGGGCGAGTTCGACAAGGGAAGCCGGATGGCCGAGGCGATCCTGCGCCTGGCCGACCAGCAACAGGACGCCAGCATGCTGGTCGACGCACACCTGCTGGTGGGCGCCAACCTGGCGTTCGTGGATGACCTGCACGCGGGCCTTGAGCATCTCGACAAGGCCATCGCCTACTTCAGATCTGAACCGTATCCTGCCGGTCGGTACCGGCTCGGCAACAACCCGGGCGTGGCCTGCCTCGCCACCTCCGCGTTCATCCTGTGGATCCTCGGCCACCCCGACCGTGCACTCCAGCGCGCCGACGAGGCCGTTGCCGTGGCAACCGAGCTGGAGCACCCGCCCTCGCTCGCCTACGCGCTCTACCACGCCGGCTACCTGCATCTCTGGCGGCGTGAGGCCGAACTCGTCCGCGACCGGGCCGACATGCTGCTGCGACTTGTCGACGACCATGACTATCCCATCTGGAGGGCGCTCGGGACGTGCCTGCGTGGCGCCGCCGATACGGCGATGGGACAGGTCGAGGAGGGCCTGGCCAAGGTTCGCCAAGGGGTCGACCTCTACCAGGGGCTCAAGGCCCCTCCGGTGTTCTGGCCAATGCTCCGCTCCCTCGAGGCGGGCGCCCATGCCCAGGCGGGCAGGGCCGCAGACGGGTTGGCCATGATCGACGAAGCCCTCGAGATCGCCGGCCGCGGCGCTGGGACGACCATGTTGCCGGAGCTCCAGCTGCTCAAGGGCGACCTGCTCCTGGCCGCTCCCGAGGGGGACGGCGCCGACCCCGAGCCCTGGTTCGAGCAGGCCTTCACCATCGCCCAGCGCCTGGGGGCCAGGATGTCGCAGCTGCGAGCCGCGGTACGGCTCTGCCGGCTCCGGTTGGATCGAGACGGTGCGACATCAGGCACCCAGCTGCGTGCCGTCTACGGCACCTTTGCCGAAGGCTTCGCCACGGCCGATCTGACCGAGGCACGAGCGCTACTGGAAACCGTTCCGTAGCCGTGGAGCGACAGGGGAGGTCTTCATGCCCCGTCGCCCTCGTGTGCGGGGTCGGCAGCCTCGATGATGGTGGTGAGGCTGACCAGGGACGGCCGGCTCGGGACCGAGCCGAAGCCGAAGCCGACCGGCGGGTGGACCGCTCGGAGCGTGCCGAGATGACGATCCTCGAGGGTGGCGTCGGCGGCGATGATGGAGTGCAGATCCCGGGCGCCGTACCACTGCCGACGCCCGTCGCGGGTGCGGCCGCGGGTCCGGACCCCTGGCAGGATCCGGCGAGCAGCAACGTCCAGCAGGCTCAGCCACCACGGCGTGCGAGTCAGCGGCGTGGGCACGACCCGCAGCAGCCAGCCCAGCAGGGGGCGGCGTCCGGGGGCGAATGAGAC
>DATABK010000841.1:0-9287 GCA_036259695.1 Actinomycetes bacterium
AGCGGCCGAGCGCGGGCGGGCCGCCTTCCTGGCCACCGCCGGGGGCGGGAGGGGCCGGGGCACGATCGGGCGGCGCTCGCTGCCAATGCGGCTGGCCGGCCTGGCCGCCGCGCTGGTCGTGCTCGTGGCCCTGCCGGCCGCGGCCAGGCAGGCCGAGCCGGGAACCGCCCTGTGGCCGGTCCGGGAGGTCGGCCAGCAGGTCCGCGACCGCCTGGCCGACCCGGTCGACCGGGCCAACCTGCGCCTCAACACCGCCGAGGACTACATCGCGGCCGGGACCGGCGCCGGCGAGGAGCGCCGAGAGGACATGGCCGACGCGGCCGAGGAGAAGATCAAGGACGCCCTCGACGCCCTGAAGGACCTCTCCGGCCCGGAGGCCGCGGCCGCGCGGGCCCGGGCCGGAGAGCTCGAGGCCCAGGTCGAGGCGCTGGAGCGTCAGAAGGACGACGACCGCTCCGGGTCGGGGGGCGGGACCGAGCCGGACGATGACAAGTCCGGCCCGGGTGGCGGCGACGACCGCTCCGGTCCCGGCGACGGCCGCGGGTCGGGATCCGGGTCGGGGTCGCGTGGGAGCGGGTCGGACCATGACTGAGCGGACCGGGGCCGTGGACGGCCGCCGCCTCGGCGGGCGCTACCGGATGGAGGCGCTGCTGGCCACCGGGGGGATGGGGGAGGTGTGGGCCGCCCGCGACCTGCTGCTCGACCGGGCGGTGGCGGTCAAGGTGCTCGGCGGGGCCCTGGCCGGCGACGGCCGGGCCGCCGAGCGCCTGCGCCGCGAGGCCCGGGCGGCGGCCCGCCTGGACCACCCGAACATCGCCCGGGTCCTCGACCTGGGCGAGCACGACGGGCGCCCGTACCTGGTGATGGAGCTGCTCGAGGGCGAGAGCCTGGCCGCTCGGATCGACCTCGCCGGCCCGCTGCCCGCGGCCGAGGCGGCCCGGATCGTGGCCGCGGTCGCCGACGCCCTGGAGGCGGCCCACCAGGCCGGCGTCGTCCACCGCGACGTCAAGCCGGGCAACGTGTTCCTGACCACGTCCGGAGAGGTGAAGGTCCTCGACTTCGGCATCGCCAGGAGCGCCCATGACACCGCCCTGACCACCGGCGACCTCCTCGGCACCGCCGCCTACCTCGCCCCCGAACGCGTCCTCGGCGACCGCGCCACCCCGGCCGCCGACATCTACGCCCTCGGCGTCGTCCTCTACGAGCTCCTCGCCGGCCACCGCCCCTTCGCCGGCGACTCCGAGGTCGAGCTGGCCATGGCCCACGTCAACGCCGACCCCCCCTTGCTCGACGAGGTCGCCTCCACAGCCCCACCGTCCCTCGTCGCCGCCTGCCACCAGGCCCTGGCGAAGGACCCGGCCTCGCGGCCAGCGTCCGCGGCGGAGTTCGCCCGGTTGGTTCGGACCCCGGTCCCGGCGCCAGGCACAACTCGCCCGCTCCCGGTCAGCGATGCCTCAGGCGCCAACCCGCTTCCGGTGGCCGGCGCCGCCCCCAGCAACCGCCGCTCCCGCGCCGGCACCGCCATCCGCCCCCCGTCCGGGCGGCCGCCCGCCCGGCGTCGGCGACCTGGCTCGCGGCGGCGCGGGCTGCTGGTCGCGCTGCTGCTGGCCGGTGCCCTGCTGGCTGCCCTACCGACCCTTTCCGGCGGGCTCCCTCTGCTGGTCCGGGACCGGATCCAGGGTCCGTTCGGGGTGCTCGACCCAGGCGGCATCACCCCCGGGACGGAGGCTCCCGGATCCGGCTCCGTTGGCACCGACGCGGTGCCCGACCCGGGTGCCGAGCCCACCGACGCGCCGGGCCCGCCCTCATTCGTCGATCCTGGTGGTCCGGGGGGCGACGATGACCGGCGGTTCGACCGCAGAGACGACGACCGCGACCCGGACGACGACGACTCAAGCGGCTCCGGCCGGTCCGGTGGCGGCGGCTCGAGCGGGCCCGGCTGAGCTCCCGCGCCTGCCCACCGCGACCGCCGAATCCGCCCCGCGAACCGGGGCGCTGCCGGTGTGGACAGCGATGGCTGCGGCCGGCCGTTCGCCCGGGTCGTCTGGGACTTCTTCGCCGCCCACCCGATCCGGGGCTAGGTGACCTCCTGGAGGGCTCCGGTGCGCACGTCGTAGACGAAGCCGCGGACCTTGTCCTTGTGGAGGACGAACGGGCTGTGCTTGATGCGGGCGATCGACTGGCGGATGTCGTTCTCCAGGTCGGAGAAGGCCTCGAGGGCGAAGTGGGGGCGCAGGCCGGTGGCCTGCTCGAGGTCGGCCTTCACCTCATCGTCGGTGAAGGTGAGCATGCCGCAGTCGGTGTGGTGGACAAGGACGATCTCCCTGGTGCCGAGCAGGTGCTGGGAGATGGCCAGGGACCGGATGACGTCGTCGGTGACCACGCCACCGGCGTTGCGGATGACGTGGGCCTGACCCTCCTCCAGCCCGAGCAGGGCGTAGACGTTGAGGCGGGCGTCCATGCAGGCGACCACGGCCAGGCCCTTGCCGGGCGGCATCGGCAGGTCGCCGCGGCTGAAGTTGCGGGCGAACTCGGCGTTGTTCTTGAGCAGCTCGTCGGTGACCGTCATGGGTCTCTCCTTGCGGCTGGAAGGGGCCGGAGGGTACCGGGCGGCGACAGACCCGGGAGCGGCGTTCCTCGGCTACCTCGGCTCCCGGGTCCCGGGACAGCCACAGGTGACGACGCGCCCGTAGTCGAGGGCGCGGTTCCAGACCAGCATGAGGGGGACCATACGGGCATCAGCGTGCCCGGCCGCGGCCGCTCGCGCAAGCGGCGGGTCAGGCACGGATGGCCTCGACCAGGGTGAGGGCGGCCAGCACGGCCAGGAGCACGCCGGTGATCCGGCGGACCAGGCGGGCCGGGACGCGCTGGACCAGCCCCCGGCCGACGGTGAGGGCGAGCGCCGCCACCGACCAGAGGGCGAGCAGGGCTCCGATGCCGACGCTGAGCGGGTCGCCGTACCTGGCGGTCAGGTTGGCGGTGGTGATCTGGGTGATGTCGCCCCACTCGCCGAGGAACACGACGCCGAACGAGGCCAGGGCCACGCGCACGGGATTCTGGCCGGTCACGGCCCGGGACGCCTCGGCCGTCTTACCATCGTCCTCCTTGCCGAGCAGCAGGAGGGCCGAGCCGGCGGCGAACAGCGCGGCCACCACGAACAGGACCAGGCGCTGAGGCAGGAGGGAGAACACACCGCCGATGGCCACGGCGATGGCCACGTGGACGGCAAAGGCGGCGGCGACGCCACAGAACACCGGCAGGGGCCGGAATCGGGTCCCGAGCACGAGCGAGGCGAACAGCGACTTGTCGGGAAGCTCGGCCGGGAAGATCACCACGAACGTGGTCAGGACGACGGCGAGGTCCACCGGGTCACTGTAACGAACCCAACCTGCCCGCAACCCCGAGGTGCCGGCCGCCCTCGACCGGGCCCTGGCGACCGTGCTCACGCTCCGAGGAGGACCGGCCCTGGCCAATCTGGGCTAGCGGGCGCCTCGGCGCCTGGCAAGCGTCCACCATGGCGTGTCCCCCGCTCGCTTCACGACCTGCGTAGGTCTTGCGGGTGGCCCATAGATCCTCCTTGTCAGGATGGTTGCGCCGGGAAAGACTTCGGCTCGCCCGGGGACATCGCTCCCAGGGCGGGCCCTCGTGGGAGTCAGGGGGGGCCGCGGGCGGGTGCATGCGCTCACCCGGCGCCGGGCTCCCACGGGGGCGCTGAACTTCACGTTCCCCCGCTGACCCTCGCCTCCCAGGGTGGTAGCGTGCTCCCATGATCGGGCGCATCGTGATCGAGGACATCCGTCCCCAGGTCGACTGCGGGCAGTTCACCGCCAGGGCGGTCGCCGGGGAGACGGTGCCGGTCGAGGCGACCATCTTCCGGGACGGGCACAACGAGGTCGTGGCCGCGGCCGTCCGCCTGACCGGGCCGGGTGACCGGCGGGGGCAGCTCATCCCCCTGACCGAGGTCAACCACGGCCTCCACCAGTGGCGGGGCGAGATCACCCTGCCCCGCTCCGGGTCCTGGTCCTTCACGGTCGAGGCCTGGACCGACGAGGTCGCCACCTGGCGCAACGGCACCCACAAGAAGCTCGACGCCGGCCGCGACATCAGCCTCGAGCTCGAGGAGGGGGCCCGCCTGCTGGAGGCGGCCACCGCCTGGGTGCCGGCCGCCGGCCGCGAGGTGCTGACCGCGGCCGCCGCCGGCCTCCGCAACGAGGGCGCCGACCAGGCCGAGCGGCTGGCCTCGGCCTACGACAACACCGTGGTCGAGCTGCTGGAGCGCAACCCGCCCAAGGACGCCACCCGCTCCAGGCGCCTCGGCATCTGGGTCGACCGCCCGCGGGCCCTGTACGGCTCCTGGTACGAGTTCTTCCCCCGCTCCGAGGGGGCCACGGCCACCACGAGTGGAACGCTCAAGCAGGCGGCCGAGCGGCTCCCGGCCATCGCCGCCATGGGCTTCGACGTGGTCTACCTGCCCCCGATCCACCCGATCGGCCGCACCCACCGCAAGGGCCCGAACAACACCCTGGACCCAGGCCCGGACGACCCGGGGAGCCCGTGGGCGATCGGCTCGGAGGCCGGCGGCCACGACGCCGTCCACCCCGACCTCGGCACCATCGAGGACTTCGACGCCTTCGTGGCCAGGGCGGACGAGCTGGGCATGGAGATCGCCCTCGACTACGCCCTGCAGTGCTCGCCCGACCACCCCTGGGTCAGGGACCACCCGGACTGGTTCCGGATCCGGCCCGACGGCTCGATCGCCTACGCCGAGAACCCGCCCAAGGTGTACCAGGACATCTACCCGCTGAACTTCGACAGCCCGGACGCCCCGGCGCTGTACGAGGCCTGCAAGGGGGTCCTCGACCACTGGATCGCCCACGGGGTGCGGATCTTCCGGGTCGACAACCCCCACACCAAGCCGGTGCGGTTCTGGGAGTGGCTGATCGCGGCCGTCAAGGCCGAGCACCCGGACGTGCTGTTCCTGGCCGAGGCGTTCACCCGCCCGCCGATGATGCGGGTCCTGGCCAAGATCGGCTTCACCCAGTCCTACACCTACTTCACCTGGCGCAACGGCAAGGCCGAGCTCGAGGAGTACTGCAACGAGCTCGCCCATTCGCCCTCGGCCGAGTACATGCGGCCCAACTTCTTCGTCAACACCCCCGACATCCTCCACGCCTACCTCCAGTACGGGGGGCCGGCGGCGTTCAAGATCCGGGCCGTGCTGGCGTCGATGCTGTCGCCGACCTGGGGCGTCTACTCCGGCTACGAGCTGTACGAGCACCAGGCGGTGCGGCCCGGCTCCGAGGAGTACCTGGACTCCGAGAAGTACCAGTACCGGCCGAGGAACTGGGCCCAGCCGTCGCTGGCCGGCTACCTGACCCGGCTCAACGAGGTCCGCCGGGCCCACCCGGCCCTGCACCGGCTGCGCAACCTCCGCTTCCACCTGGCCGACTCGCCCGACATCATCGCCTTCTCCAAGCAGACCGGCGACGACGTGGTGCTGGTGCTGGCCAACCTGAACCCGCACGAGACCCGCGACACCTTCGTCCACCTGTGGATGCCAGCCCTCGGCCTCGACTGGGACACCGGCCCCTTCGAGGTCTACGACGAGCTCACCGGCCAGACCTGGACCTGGCACGGGTCCTCCAACTGGGTACGCCTCGACCCGCACTGGGAACCGGCCCACGTGCTCCACGTCCGACCCAGGTAAGAGACCGTGACGGAGCTGGAGACGGCCCTCGCCGAGTTCCTGCCTACCCAGCGCTGGTTCGCGGGCAAGGGACGCCCCGTGGCCGAGGTCCGGGTCGACAGCTCGGTCCCGCTGCGCACCGCCCTGCCCAGCCTGTCGGCGGTGGTGGCCACGGTCGCCTACGCCGACGGCGGGGCCGAGCGCTACCACGTGCCGGTCGGCCATGACCGGGGGCTGGAGGCCCGGCAGCTCACCGACCGTGTCCCCGACGCCGTGATCTACGAGGCCAAGGGCCCCAAGGGCGGCCCGTTCTACGACGCCGCCCGCGACGAGCGGCTCGGCGGGGTCTACCTCGACCTGCTCTCGCGGGCCGCGAACGTCGAGGAGCTGCGCTTCTACCGCATGCCGGAGTGGACCGAGACGCTGCGCGGGCCGGGCCGGCCGCTCACCGGCGAGCAGTCCAACACCTCCCTGGTCTTCGCCAACAAGCTCATCCTCAAGCTGTTCCGCCTGCTCGAGCCGGGCGAGAACCCGGAGCTGGAGGTGACCCGGGCGCTGGCCGGGGCCGGCTTTGAGGCCTGCGCCGCCCCCCTCGGCTGGATCGAGGGGCTGGGCTCGACCCTCGGCATCCTCCAGCGCTTCTACGCCGGCAGCGTCGACGGCTGGACGCTGGCCACCCAGCGGGTCGCCGACCACTACGAGTCCAAGGACGGCGACCCGGGCAACTTCGACGCCGACGCCGCCGCCCTCGGCCGGGTCACCGCCGAGCTGCACGCGGCCATGGCCGCCGCCCTGCCCAAGGTCACCGAGGGCCAGCCCGACCTGGGCCGGCTCAGCGCGCGCCTGCTCGGCCAGCTCACCCAGGTGGCGGCGCTGGTTCCCGAGCTGGCCGGCCAGCGCCAGGCCATCGAGGAGGTCTACGCCAAGGCCGAGGCGGCCGGCGGGGGCAGCCGCTACCTCCAGCGCATCCACGGCGACTACCACCTCGGCCAGGTGCTGAAGGCTGGCGACCACTGGATCGTGATCGACTTCGAGGGGGAGCCGGCCCGGCCCCTCCAGGAGCGGCGGCGGCTGGCCAGCCCGCTCCAGGACGTGGCCGGGATGCTGCGGTCCTTCGACTACGCCGCGTTCTCCCCGCTGGTCCTGGGCGAGGACCCCGATACCCCGGGCCCGACCGGCGAGGAGCTGGCCCGGTTCGAGGGCCCGGCCGCGGCCTGGATCGAGGCCAACCGCAACGCCTTCCTCGACGCCTACCTGGCCGCGGCCGGCGAGCACGGCCAGGCGCTCGGCGGCGACCACGAGCTGCTGCTGCGCGCGTTTGAGCTCGACAAAGCCGTCTATGAAGTGATGTACGAGGCCAGACACCGCCCGCCGTGGCTCCAGATTCCGCTCGGCGGCATCCGACGTCTGCTGGGAGCGAGCCCATGAAGAAGGATGAGGTCGAGCGGCTGGTCCGCGGGGAGCACCACGAGCCACACCGTCTGCTGGGAGCCCACACCGAGGACGGCCGGGTCGTTCTCCGGGTCTTCCGTCCCGACGCCACCGGGGTGGTGGCGC
The DNA here is from genome assembly GCA_036259695.1 of Actinomycetes bacterium. Taxonomy (GTDB): domain Bacteria; phylum Actinomycetota; class CALGFH01; order CALGFH01; family CALGFH01; genus CALGFH01. The sequence goes on from DATABK010000841.1 coordinate 7,244, forward strand.
TGCTCGGGCCGAACGACCGACCCGAGCGGGTCAAGCTGGACCAGGTGCATGACGCCGGGCTGTTCGAGGGGACCCTGGACGGCACCACCCTGCCGTCGGGCTACCGGCTGGAGGTCAGCTACCCCTTGGGCACCTTCACCATCGACGACCCCTACCGGTTCTGGCCGACCATCGGCGAGCTCGACCAGTACCTGCTGGGCGAGGGCCGGCACGAGCGGCTGTGGCAGAAGCTGGGCGCCCACGAGACGACCGTCGACGGGGTGGCCGGGACCGCCTTCGGCGTCTGGGCCCCCAACGCCCGCGCCGTCCGGGTGGTCGGCGACTTCAACTCCTGGGACGGGCGGCTCCACCCGATGCGGGCCCTGGGCTCGTCGGGGATCTGGGAGCTGTTCCTGCCCGGGGTGGCCGCCGGGGCCAGGTACAAGTACGAGCTCATCACCCCTTCGGGGGCGCTCACCCTCAAGGCCGACCCGGTCGCCTTCGCGGCCGAGCGGCCGCCCGAGACGGCCTCGGTCGTCTACACCTCCTCCTACACCTGGGGGGACGGCGACTGGATGGCCACCCGGGAGCGGGCCGACCGGCTGGCCGAGCCGATGTCGATCTACGAGATCCACCTCGGCTCCTGGCGCCACGGCCTGTCCTACCGGGAGCTGGCCTCCCAGCTGCCCGACTACGTGGCCGACCTGGGCTTCACCCATGTCGAGTTCATGCCGGTGGCCGAGCACCCGTACGCCCCCTCCTGGGGCTACCAGGTGTCGGCCTACTACGCGCCCACGGCCCGCTTCGGCACCCCCGACGACCTGCGCTACCTGATCGACAAGCTGCACCAGCGGGGGATCGGGGTGCTGGTCGACTGGGTGCCGGCGCATTTCCCCAAGGACGCCTTCGCCCTGGCCCGGTTCGACGGCACCGCCCTGTACGAACACGAGGACCCGCGCCGGGGCGAGCACCCCGACTGGGGCTCGCTGGTGTTCAACTTCGGCCGCAACGAGGTCCGCAACTTCCTCACCGCCAACGCCCTCTACTGGCTGGAGGAGTTCCACGTGGACGGCCTGCGGGTGGACGCGGTCGCCTCCATGCTCTACCTGGACTACTCCCGCAAGGAGGGGGAGTGGGTCCCCAACGAGTACGGCGGCAACGAGGACCTGGACGCGGTCCGGTTCCTCAAGGACTTCAACACCGTGACCTACCGGGAGCACCCGGGGGCGATGACGGTGGCCGAGGAGTCGACCGCCTGGCCGAGCGTGTCACGCCCCGTCTACCTGGGCGGCCTCGGCTTCGGGTTCAAATGGAACATGGGCTGGATGCACGACTCCCTCCAGTACATCTCCAAGGACCCGATCTACCGCCGCTTCCACCACCACCAGCTCACCTTCTCGCTCATCTACGCCTTCAGCGAGAACTTCATCCTGCCCATCAGCCACGACGAGGTCGTCCACGGCAAGGGCTCGCTGCTGGGCAAGATGCCCGGCGACAACTGGCGCCGGTTCGCCAACCTGCGCGCCTACCTGGCCTACATGTGGGCCCACCCGGGCAAGCAGCTGCTGTTCATGGGCTGCGAGCTCGGCCAGGAGTCCGAGTGGTCGCACGAGCGCTCGATCGACTGGGAGGCCCTGGCCGACCCCAACCACAAGGGCGTGCAGTCCCTGGTCGCCGACCTCAACCGGGTCTACCGGGAGCACGCGGCCCTGTGGGAGCAGGACTCCAAGCCCGAGGGGTTCTCCTGGATCGACCCCAACGACGTCGACGACAACGCCCTCAGCTTCATCCGCTGGGCGTCCGACGGGCGGCCGCTGGTCTGCCTCTGCAACTTCTCCCCGGTGCCCCGCAACGACTACCGCATCGGCCTGCCCACGGTCGGGCGCTGGGTCGAGGTCCTCAACACCGACTCCCAGACCTACAACGGCACCAACGTCGGCAACATGGGCGTGGTCGAGGCCGAGGCGATCGAGTGGGACGGCCAGCCGGCCTCGGGCCGGGTGACCCTGCCGCCCCTGGCCACGGTGTGGCTCGCGCCCGAGTGACACCTGGGGGTCCGGGGGCC
>DATABK010000842.1:0-5820 GCA_036259695.1 Actinomycetes bacterium
GCATCGGCCCGCCGTCGATCAGCTCCCGCCCGGCCGCGAACGCATGGGTCGTCGGCAACAGCACCGAGATCGGCCTGACAAAGGCCGGGAGCGCCTCCACCGGGTAGAACACGCCCCCCAGGGGCATCGCCACGAACATGATCCCCCAGGCCAGGGCCTCGGCCCCGTTGCCGAAGCGCAGCATCAGGCCGACCACGAGCAGGGCGATCGCCCAGCCACCGACGAGCAGGATGGCGATCACCGGCACCAGCCCGAGCCCCAGGGCGGTGACGTCGAAGGCGTAGAGGGCGAACGCCGCCACCGCGACCACGCCAACGCCCATGACCAGCTTGGCCAGCCCGAACAGGGCGATCCCGGCGACCAGCTCCAGCTCCCGCAGCGGCGTCACCATCAGGCTGAGCAGGTTCCGCGACCAGGTCTCCTCCATGAAGCCGGTCGAGACGGCGATCTGCGCCTGGTAGACGACGTGCCAGAGCACGATCCCCGACAGCAGGTAGGCGACGCCGGCCTGGGCGGCCGAGCTGGGCCCGCCCTGGCGGGCGAAGAACACTCCCAGCGAGCCGAACAGCACGGTGTCCACGATCGGCCAGACGGTGACGTCGAACAGCCGGTGCGGGCTGCGGAGCAGCACGTAGGCATGCCGCCGGGCCACGGCCAGGACGCGCAGCCACACCGCGGCCTCCCGCGACACGCGGGCCGGCCCCTGGGCGCCCGTCGCCTCGAACCGTTGTGCCGTCATGGCCGCAGCCCCTCGGTGTGCTCGCTGGCCTGGCGCTCCAAGGCCAGGTGGAGGAAGACCTCCTCGAGGTCGTCGCGCCCGAACCGGGCCGCGACCTCGAGCGGCGGGCCGTCGGCGACGACCCGGCCGGCGGACAGGAACACGACCCGCTCGGCGATCCGCTCCACCTCGACCATGTTGTGGCTGGTGACCAGCAGGGCCGTGCCCCGCTCCTCGCAGAGGGCGGCCAGGCCGGTGCGGACCCGCAGGGCCACGTCGGGGTCGAGGCTGGCCGTCGGCTCGTCCAGGACCAGCAGCTCGGGGTCGTGCATGGTCGACTTGACGATGCCGACCAGGGTCTTCTGCCCCGAGGAGAGCTCGGTGGCCATGGCCTTGGCCAGGTGCGGGATGCCGAAGCGCTCCAGGCCCCGCCGCGCCTGGGTCTCGGGGTCGGCCAGGCCGTAGAGCTGGCCGAACATGCGCAGGTACTCACTGACCCGCAGCCGCTCGGGCAGGGGCAGGTAGCCGGCCGCGAAGCCGACGTGGGCCATGGCCGTGCTGCGGCCCCTGGGCAGCCGGTGGCCGGCGATCTCGACCGTGCCGCCGTCCGGCTCGACCACGCCAAGGCACATCAGCAGGGTGGTGGTCTTGCCGGCCCCGTTGGGCCCGAGCAGGGCGACCCGCTCGCCCCGGCGCACGGTCAGGTCGACGCCGTCGACGGCCCGGCCGCGGCGGTACGTCTTCTCAAGGCCGCGGGCGCGGAGGACGTCGCTCATGCCAGCCAGTGTCCCAGCCCCCGCCGACAGCCCGCCACCGGATTTCCACAGCTTGTGCGGGACCAACGGCCGGAGGAGGATGCCGCGTATGAGCGAGCAGCTGGCCAGCCGCCACTGCGAGGCCTGCGAGCCGGGCACGCCCACGGTCACCGAGGAGCGGGCCGCCGAGCTCGAGGCCCAGCTCGACCCGTCGTGGGCCAGGGACGGGACCCTGCGGCTGCGGCGGGAACTAGCGTTCCGCAACTTCCGGGACGCCTTCGGGTTCGTGGCCCGCCTGGCCCTGCTGGCCGAGGCCGAGGGCCACCACCCCGACATCGAGCTCGGCTGGGGCCGGGTCGCGGTCAGCCTGACCACCCACGCCGCCGGCGGCCTGACCGGGAACGACTTCATCATGGCCGCCAAGCTCGACCGGCTCTGACCCCGGCGCTCAGGCGTAGGTGCCGCGCAGGACCGTCCGGTCGGAGCGGGACGGGTCGCCGTCGGCCTGCTCCAGGGTGACGTCGACGGCCCGGTAGCGGGCGGCCACGTCGGCGGGCAGGCTCCAGACGCCTTCACCGTTGGGGGCGAGCACGCCGACCGGGAGCTCCTGGCCGGCGTCGCCGACCAGCCAGACCTCGTAGTAGGCGTCGGCCGGGGGCCGGGGCAGGCCCTTGGCGGTCATGGTCATGATCTGGTCGTCGCCGGCGCCGCGCATCCGGGCCTCGGCGGTGGCCCCGCCGGCGGCCGGGGCGCCGAGGGCGACCGTCTGACCCCGGTTACTGGTCGCGGTCTCGGCCGACGGTGAAGCCCCCGATGCCGAGCAGCAGGGCGACCAGGACGGCGGCCGCCCCGAGCAGCCAGCGGGACCTCCGCGGCCGGCCGCGCAGGCCGGAGGCGGGCAGGCCGGCGTCGGGGGCATCCGCCGGCAGCCGCATCGGCGGCAGGTCCGGAGCCTTGGCCATCGGCAGGCGGGCCAGGTCGCGCAGGGCCGAGGAGGCGACGGCGACCGCGGCCAGGTCGCGGCGGCACGGGTCGCAGCCGGCCAGGTGCCGGTCGACGGCCACGGCGGTGGACGGGGGCAGCTCACCCAGGAGCAGCCCGGGCAGGTCGTCCTGGGGATGCTGCACGGTCACGGCTCAGCCCGCCGTGCCGAGCATGTCGGCCAGGCGACGCAGGCCACGGAAGGCCCGCGCCTTGACCGTGCCCAGCGGCACGCCCAGCCGGTCGGCGATCTCCGTCTGGGTGAGCTCGCCGAAGTAGGCGAGGGCGAGGACCTCGCGCTGCTCGGAGGGCAGGCGCTCCAGGGCGCCCCGCACCTCGCTGGCGCGGGCGTAGCGTTCGGCCAGCTCCCGACCGTCGTCCCCGGCGATGTCGCGCAGCTCCTCGATCGGCACAACGTTGGCATGCCTTCGACGGAGCAGGTCGATGGCCCGCTTGCGGGCGATCCCGAGCACCCACGCCTCGAGGCTGCGAGTGGGATCGTAGCGGTCCCGATTCCGCCAGACCTCGTAGAACACACGCTGCAGCACATCCTCGGCCTCGTCGCGGGGCACGAAGCGGCGCAGGTAGCCCAGCACCATGGGGCCGAGGGCGGCATAGCACTCGTTGATCGCCCTCTCCTCGCCGGCGGCGAGGCGGGCCCCCAGGCTCGAGCTGGCGCCCTGCTCCACTCGATTCCTTCCTCTGCTTTCGCTCGAAGCGCGCTGATGGTTTCGTCAGGATCGGGTGATCGTCTCCAGATGCCCCGCCACGGCACGGACCAGTCGCCGGTCGCCGGACACGAACCCGGTGAAGGTCCGCGCGCCGCCGAGGACCCCGGCCCGGCCGAATCGCTCCGGGTCGGAGGTCTCGAAGCCGACGAACGCGATCGGCTCCGGCAGCTCACTGACCAGCAGCCACTGGTTCTGGAGGGCGGCATGGTCCTCGGGGATCGGCACCCACTCCACGCCCGTCGGCTGCCTCGGCTGCCCGGTGCCGAACGCGGTCACCCTGACCCCCGAGGCCACCAGGTCGCGGTAGATCGCGGCCTCGGCGTCGAGCTTCTCGGCCCGCTGGAAGCCGACGAACATGCTGGCGTCGGCGCCGCGGATGGCGGCCTCGATCTCGCGGGTCGCGGCCAGCATGTCGCTGGTGCGGTACAGCAGCCGGGTCCCGGTGAGCGGGTCGCCGCCCAGCTCCTGCTGGGCACGGCGGAGCAGGTCGAGCACGCCGGCTCGCCTGCCTGCCTCGCTGTCGCCGTCCCCCAGCCGGTGCCAGTCCACGCCATCCACCTCGATCATCCTGCCGGACGGCGCCATGATGGCGACAAACCCCGGCCGGGCGCGAACCGCCGCATCCAGGTCGACGGCTTGGGGCATTACGCACCATCGCCGGAAGCGGGAGAATGGTCGGAAGATCGCCGACGCGAGGTGGGTGCATGTCCCGAGGTGCGCGCAGCGCCGTCCTGGCCGGGCTGGTCCTGTGCCTGCTGGCCGGGTTGGCCGGCCCGGCCTGGGCCGGGCCGTGGGTCGACCGGGCGGCCGGGAACCTCCGCGACGACCCGCTGTACGTGAACCCATCGGCCCGGCCGACCCTGTCGCTGCCTGACCAGGAGCGGATCAGGGCCCGGCTGGCCGTTGTCGGGACGCCGGTGTTCGTGGCCATCCTCCCTGGTCAGGCGCTCGGCGAGGCCGACGGCGACGCCAACCGGCTGGCCGCCCTGGTCGCGGCCTCGGTCGCGCGCCCCGGGACCTACCTGGTGGTGGCCGGCGGCGAGGAGGGGGCCGGCAGCAACACGCTGGCCAGGGGCCAGGCGTCCGGCCGGGCCAGGGTCGCCTTCCGCCGCCACCCCGAGCTGGTCACGGCCACGATGGACTTCATCTCCCGGGTCGAGGACGCCGCCGGCACCCCGCCGGCCACCACCTCGCCGACTACGCCGCCCCCTGGTCAGGAGGACTCCGACGGGACCACCGTGCTGGTGGTGCTGCTGGCCGTGGCCGGGGTGGTCGCCCTGTCGGTCCTGCTCGCCCTGTTCAGGGAGAACCGCACCGAGCGGCGGACCATCCGCAGCGGCAACCAGTTCAGCGAGGCCAAGGCGGCCGCCCAGGACGACCTGAACGCGCTGGCCGACGACCTGCGCAACCTGAACGTCGACCTCCAGGCCGAGGAGGCCGGCAACCCGCGGGCGGTCAGCCAGTACACCAGGGCGTACGAGTTCCTGGAGCGGGCCGAGCAGGCCTTCGAGCAGGCCCGCTCCCCCGCCGACCTGGCCCAGGTGAGCAGCGCCGTCGAATCCGGCCGGTACTCCATGAGCGCGGCCAGGGCGCTGTTCGAGCGGCGCGACCCGCCCCGACGGCGGCCGCCCTGCTTCTTCGACACCCGCCACGGGCCGTCGGTCAACGACATCGGCTGGGAGCCGCCGTACGGCCCGCCCCGGCCGGTGCCGGCCTGCGCGGCCTGCATGCGCCAGATCGCCTCCGGGTCCCAGCCCCAGCCGCGCCGGGTCCGGGCCGGGCTCCGCCGCGTGCCCTTCTACGAGGCGCCGCCGCATTTTGAGTCGTGGTTCGGTGGGTACTTCGGAGGGGCGGCGGCCGACCTGGTCGCCGGGTTCCCGCTGGGCAAGGCCCTGGACGACGGGTTCGTGGGCGGCCGCAACAACTCCGGCGGCGGGTACGGCTACCTGCCCGTCTCCTACGCCGACACGGGCGTACTCGACAGTGGTGGTGCTATCACGGGAGAACGGGAGTTGGACAGCGTCACGATCACCATCCAGGAGGACCCCGATGAGGACCAGTCGGCCGGCGCACGGTAACCGGCCAGCAGCCCGGCTCGTCACCGCGACAGTGGTGGCGTTGATCCTGGCGGTGCTGACCGCCTGGCCGGCGGCGGCACAGACGCAGGTGGATGAGGTCGTGAGCGCCCTCCAGACCAGCCCGGTGTTCGTGGACCCGGAGCTCCGGGAATCCGTCTCCGGGATGAGCTGCTGTCGCGCGTCGACGCCGCCGACACGCCGATCTACGTCGCCGTCCTGCCCGGCTCCGCCGTCCAGGCCAGCGGCACCATCGACAGCCTGGCCAGGGGGATCGCCAACGGAGTGAATCGGTCAGGCGCCTACTTGGTCGTGGCCGGCGACAGCTTCCGGGCGGCCAGCGACACCCTCGAGCCTGGCCGGGCCGCCGCGCTCGGACGTGAGGCGTTCAACGAGCACGGGGACGATCCCCAGGCCGCCGTCCTCCAGTGGATCGACAGCGTCGCCACCGAGGCCCGCAACGAACCCGCCGCCCAAACCAGCGGCGGTGGCGGTGGCGGTGGGGCCGGGATCGGCACCATCGCGGTGCTCACCGTGCTCCTGGTCGGCGGGGGCGCGCT
>DATABK010000843.1:0-3006 GCA_036259695.1 Actinomycetes bacterium
CCGAACTGCCCGTCGGCCTCCTGGACCTGGTAGCCCAGCTCGTGGAGCCGGCGCTGGAGCGCCTTCACCTGGGCGCCCTCGGACCCGGAGCGGAGCTTGGCCGGAGCGGCCGGCTTCGGCTTGGTGGTGGTCGTCGGCGCCTCGGTGGTCGGCGGCGCGGTGGTGGGCGCCTCCGTGGTCGGCGGGGCCGTGGTCGGCTCGCTGGTGGGCGCCGGTGCCGCCGTGGTCGGCGGGCTGGTCGAGGTCGCCCCCTGGGCGCCGCCCCCGGGCTCCTCCCCGCCGGCGCTCGAGCACGCGCCGAGCACGAGCGCGGCCGCCAGCCCGATCGCGACCACTCCAGCGCGGCCCGGCCACGATGCCGGGCTTCGCCTGGTCCCTGCCACCGTTCCCACCCCCGTTGTCGGGTTGCCTTCCCTACCAGGAGTACCAGAGCAACCGTTCCCGCGCCGTCTCGGGGTTGTAACGGTTTGTGTTAGAGCGTGTCTGACGGCTCAACGGCGATGCGCCGCTACAGCGATGCGAGCCCGGTCAGCGGGGTCCGGAAACTTGCCGGGACACGGTGGAGGGGAGCCGTCAGACACGCTCTAGCCGAGCTTGGGGGTGGCGCGGGCGACGATCGCGGCCGGGTCGAGGCCGGGTGGGAGGGTGCCGAAGGCGGCGCCGCGGTCGCCGGCGACCCGGGAGGCCAGGTAGGCGTCGGCCACCGCCGGGTGGCCGTGGCGGACCAGCAGGGCGGCCTGGAGGAGCACGGCCAGGCGCTCGACCAGGCGGCGGGCGCCGGCCTGGAGGCCGACCGGGTCGGGGGTGGCGGCCAGCTCGCGCTCGACGGCCGTGGCCGCGCGGTCCAGGCGGGGCTCGGCCGACCGGGCCGGGGCGAGCTCGTCCAGGAGGGCCGCCAGGCTCTCGGGCCGCCTGGCCAGGACCCGCAGGACGTCGAGGCTGTTGATGTTGCCGGCGCCCTCCCAGATGGAGTTGAGCGGGGCCTCCCGGTACAGCCGGGGCATCCCGCTCTCCTCCACGTACCCGTTGCCGCCCAGGCACTCCAGGGCCTCGGCGGCCACCGCCGGGGCCCGCTTGCACACCCAGTACTTGGCCACGGCGGTGGCCAGCCGGCGCAGGGCGGCCTCGGCCGGGTCGTCGGCCGCCCGGTCGAAGGCCCCGGCCACCCGCATGGCCAGCAGGGTGGCGGCCTCGGACTCGACGGCCAGGTCGGCCAGCACGTTGGTCATCAGCGGCTGGTCGGCCAGCCGGCGCCCGAAGGCGCCGCGGTGGGCGGCGTGGTGGGTCGCCTGGGCGACCGCCTGGCGCATCAGCGCCGCCGACCCGACCACGCAGTCCAGGCGGGTGTGGTTGACCATCTCCAGGATCGCCGCCAGGCCCCGGCCCGGCTCCCCGACCAGCCAGCCGGCGGCCCCGTCCAGCTCGACCTCGGCCGAGGCGTTGGCCCGGTTGCCGAGCTTGTCCTTGAGCCGCTGGAGGTGGAACCGGTTGCGGGCGCCGTCGGGCAGGACCCGCGGGACCAGGAAGCAGCTCAGCCCGGCCGGCACCTGGGCCAGGACCAGGAAGGCGTCGCTCATCGGGGCCGAGCAGAACCACTTGTGCCCGGTGAGCAGCCACAGCCCCTCCGACCCGGCCGGGCGGGCCGAGGTCGTGTTGGCCCGGACGTCGCTGCCGCCCTGCTTCTCGGTCATGGCCATGCCGCACAGGGCGCCCGCTTTGCCGGCCACCGGGGCCAGCTCCGGCTGGTAGGCCGGGGCGGTCAGCTTGGGCTCCCAGACCTCGGCCAGCTCGGGGGCGGCGGCCCGCAGGGCGGGCACGGCGGCGAAGGTCATGCTGACCGGGCAGCCGTGCCCGGCCTCGACCTGGGTCCAGAGGTAGAAGCCGGCCGCCCGGGCCACCTGGGCGCCCGGGCCGGGGTCGTGCCAGGGGGCGGCGTGCAGGCCGTTGGCGACGGCCGTGCCCAGCAGCCGGTGCCAGGCCGGGTGGAACTCGACCTCGTCGACCCGCCGCCCGTAGCGGTCGTGGGTCCGCAGCACCGGCGGGTTGGCGTCGGCCGCCTCGCCCCATGCGATCGCCTCGGGGCTGCCGGCCAGGGTGCCGAGGGCCCGGAGCCGCTCGGTGGCCCAGCCGGCCCCCTCCCGGTGCACGGCCTCACCCAGCGCCGGGTCGGCCTCGTACAGGTCGTAGCCGGCCAGCGGCGGCGGCTGGTTCAGCACCTCGTGCGTCGGCGACACCCGCCCAGGCTACAGCCGGCGCCCGGGTGCCGAACACCCTCCCTACAGCTCGTCCAGAGTGGCGAACAGCCGGGCGAAGCGCTGCAGGGGCTCGCGGCCGATCGCCGGCAGGAGGCGGTGCTGCTGGTTGAGGAGGTACCTGGCCGGTCGGTAGCGGTCCAGGGCCGTGCCGGTGGCCCGCTCGACCCGCCGGACGATCGATCCCTCGCCGGCCAGCTCCTCCGGGTCGAGCTCCCCGGTCCCGGTCGCGGCCAGCAGGTGCAGGTAGAAGGCGTCGTCGAAGAGGTCCTCGAGCCCGGCCTCGCTCTGACCGGTCAGCTCGGTCAGGGCCAGGAGCCGCTCTGGCAGGACCACCCCCTGGTCGGCCAGGGCCCGGACGCTGGGATGGCCGGCGCCGACCTCCAGCAGCACGGCCGCCTCCAGGGGCGCGCCCAGCAGGGCGGCCAGCACGGGCAGGCCGGCGAGCCCGCCGGTGGGCAGCACCCGCCAGGCCGGGTCGAGGCCCCGGCGGCCCCCCTCGCGCAGGTAGCCGCTCATGACCTCCAGGTAGAGGAGGTCGGAGACGCCGCCGACGAGCAGGGTGCCCGGCCCGGCCCCGAGGCCCTCCAGCAGCGAGACGGCCAGCGCTCCCGACAGGGGCAGGACGGTCTCGTGGCTGGTCGCCCCGCCGCCGTCGCGGACCCGGGTCCCCTCCCCCGGCACGTCCTCGACCGTACGGACCCGGTGGGGCCGGTTGGCGTCGACCATGAACGGCGAGTGGGTGGTGTAGACG
>DATABK010000844.1:0-10489 GCA_036259695.1 Actinomycetes bacterium
GAGCCGGTCGGCGGCGCGGCCGAGACGGTGGTGTACGCGGCCGGCCACACCACCACCCTGGCCGACATCGGCCCGGAGGGCGTCCGCCGGGTGGTCGAGGTCTGGGCCGACCGGTACGCAGAGCTGGGAGCGCGGGACGGCGTCGGCTACGTCCTGGCCTTCGAGGACGGCGGCGAGCCGTCCGGCCCGGACGGGCTGCACCCGCACGGCCATGTCAGAGGCTTCCCGGAGGCGCCCCCGCTGGTCGGGCGGGAGCTGGAGGTGGCCACCGGCCACCTGCGACGGACCGGGCGGTGCGTGCGCTGCGAGGTCGTCCACCGCGAGCAGTCCGACCCCGTCCGGGTGGTCGCCGACAACCGGAGCTTCGTCGCCGTGGTGCCGTTCTGGGCCCGCCACCCCTTCGAGGTCCAGCTGCTCTCCCGCCGCCACGCCACCAGCCTGCTCGACCTCACCGACCCGGAGCGGTCCGCCCTGGCGGAGATCCTCCACGCGACCGTCGCCGGCTACGAGCGGCTGGCCGAGCCGCCGACGCCCTACCGTCTGGCCGTCCACCAGGCCCCAACCGACGACGGCGAGCACCTGAGCGTCAGCCACCTCCACCTCGAGCTGGCGCTCGTCCGGGGACCGGTCGCCGGGGCGGCCGCCCACCTGGCCGCTTCCGGCCCGGCCGCCGGGGCGCCGGCCGCCGACGTCCTCCCCGAGGTGGCCGCGACCACCTTCCGGGAGGCCCTTCAGGAGTCGAGGACGATGCAGACCTTGCCCGACTCGCCCCCGTCGGCCACCCGGTAGGCCTGGTCGGCCTCGGCCAGCGAGAAGCGGTGGGTCACCGTGTCGTGCGGGTGGACCCCCCAGCGGACCAGCCGCTCGAGCAGGTCCTGCATGTGGCGCAGGGACGTCACCCAGGACCCGTACAGGGTCACCTGCTTGTGGATGAGCAGTGGGGAGACGTCGAAGGTGACCTGGCCGCCCTCGCCGACGAACGCGCACCGGCCCCACTCGCGGGTGCCCTGCAGGGCCAGCAGGCGGCCGGCCGGAGACCCCGAGCAGTCGATCGCCACCTCGCAGCCCCGGCCGCCGGTGCGGTCGAGCACCTCGGCCTCGGCGGCGTCCCCGGCCGCGATCGCGTTGTCGACCAGGCCGAGGCGGACCGCCAGCTCCCGCCGGGGCGAGGCCAGGTCGACGCCGAGGACGCTGCTCGCCCCCATGGCCCGGCCGAGCATGGCGGCGGCCAGGCCGACCGGGCCGAGGCCGGTCACCAGCAGGCGGTCCCTCCCGGAGATCCCCATCCGGGAGAGCGCCTCGTACACCGTCCCGAAGGAGCAGGCGACCAGGGCGCCGTCGACGAACGACAGCTCGTCCGGGAGGGGCAGGCAGGTGACCTCCTCGGCGAGGAGGTAGCGGGCATGGCCGCCGTCGCGCTGCCAGCCGTAGGCGGCCCTGCTCTCGCCCCGGCAGCTGATCATGTAGCCGTGGCGGCAGTCCTCGCAGACGCCGCATCCGGCGATGTGGTAGACGGCGACCCGGTCCCCTTCGCGGATCTCCCGGCAGCCCGGCCCGACGGCGACCACCTGGCCGCACGGCTCGTGCCCGGCGATGACCCCCTGGTAGCGTTCCGGCCCCTTGCCCAGATGCTCGCGGTAGATGGCTCGGATGTCGCTCCCGCAGATCGACGACGCGCGCATCTCCACCAGCACCTGGCGGTGGCCCGGTTCGGGGACGGGAACCTCGACGGACTCGACGGTCCGCCCTCCGGGAAGGACGACGCCCTGCATGGTGGCCATGCGCGCACCTTTCGCCGCTGCGGTCGGGGGCGATGCCCTCATGGCACGGCAAGCGGCCCGGTAAACGTTGCCCGGGTTTGCGATCGGGGCCCGGTGGCATCCGGCCCGGGCCGAAGGGAGGAGCCGATGCGGTACAGGAAGCTCGGTGCGTCCGGCCCGGAGATCTCCGTGGTCGGCGTCGGGAGCTGGGCGATGGGCGGGCCCTACACGGGGGGAGGCTGGGGTCCTCAGGACGACGACGACTCGTTGGCCGCGCTCCGGCACGCGGTCGACCTCGGCGTCACCTGGGTCGACACCGCCGCCGTCTACGGCCACGGCCACGCCGAAGAGGTCGTCGGCCGGCTGCTGCGGGACCGGCCGGAGACGCTGGTGTTCACCAAGTGCGGGTTGAACTGGTGGGAGAACGAGAACGGCGAGCTCGTCAACGACCTGCGGCCCCAGTCGGTCCGCTTCGAGCTGGAGCAGAGCCTCAAGCGGCTCGGCACCGACCACGTCGACCTCTACCAGTTCCACTGGCCCGACACCATCGCCACGCCGGTCGAGGACTCCTGGGCGACCATGGCCGAGCTGGTCGACGAGGGCAAGGTCCGCTGGGCCGGGGTGTCCAACTTCGACGTCGACCTGCTGGAGCGCTGCCACCGGGTCCGCCACGTCGACTCCCTCCAGCCCCCGTTCAGCCTCATCGACCGGAGGGCCGCGGGCGACCTGCTCCCCTGGTGCGCGGCCAACGGCACCGGGGTCATCTGCTACAGCCCGATGCAGTCGGGCCTGCTCACCGGGACCTTCGACCGGTCCCGGCTCGCCAACCTGCCGGCCGACGACTGGCGCCGCACCAGCCCGGAGTTCGAGGAGCCGGCCCTGTCCCGCAACCTGGCCCTGGCCAGGCGGCTGGAGCCCGTGGCCGAGCGCCACGGCGTCACCGTGGCCGCCGTCGCCGTGGCCTGGGTGACCGCCCAGGCCGGGGTGACCGGCGCGATCGTCGGGGCCCGCCGTCCCTCCCAGGTCGACGGCTGGATCGCCGCCGGCGACCTGGAGCTCACCGAGGCCGACCTGGCCGAGCTGGAGGCGGCGATCCGCGAGACCGGCGCCGGTTGACCCCGGCGGCCTGAGGCCGGGGGCCGCCTGGCCACTGTGCCCCGCAAGGTCCGAGAATCGCACCATGACCGACGCGCCGCTCGCCCCGGCGGCCGCCCTGCGCCGCATCGCCTTTCTGCTGGAGCGGGGACGGGAGCCGGGCTACAAGGTGCGGGCCTTCCGGCGGGCGGCGGCCGCCGTCGACGCCACCGACCCGGCCGAGCTTGCCCGGCTGGCCTCCGCGCCCGCCCCCGGCCTGCGTTCGTTGCCGGGGGTCGGGGAGGTCACCGAACGGGTCATCCGTGAGGCTCTCGCCGGCGAGGTCCCGGTGTACCTCCGCCGACTGGAGGCGATCGAGGGCCGCCCGGTCGCCGAGGGCGCGGCCGCCCTCCGGGCCGCCCTCCGGGGCGACTGCCACAGCCACAGCACCTGGTCCGACGGTGGCAGCCCGATCGCCGAGATGGCCGAGGCGGCCCGCGACCTCGGCCACGACTACCTGGTCCTCACCGACCACTCCCCGCGCCTCACGGTCGCCAACGGCCTCAGCCCGGAGCGGCTGCGTGCCCAGCTCGACGAGGTCGCGGAGCTGAACAGGGGACTGGCGCCATTCCGGATCCTCACCGGGATCGAGGTCGACATCCTGGAGGACGGCTCCCTGGACCAGGAGGACGAGCTGCTGGCCCGCCTCGACGTCGTGGTCGCCAGCGTCCACTCGAAGCTGCGCATGCCCGCCCCCGAGATGACCCGGCGCATGGTGGCCGCGGTCACCAACCCGCGCACCGACATCCTCGGCCACTGCACCGGCCGGATCGTGGTCGGCCGGGGCCGGCCCGAGAGCGAGTTCGACCCGCAGGCGGTGTTCGCCGCCTGCGCCCGGTACGGCGTGGCCGTGGAGGTGAACTCCCGGCCCGAACGCCAGGACCCGCCCAAGCGCCTGCTCCGCCTGGCCGTCGAGGCCGGCTGCCGGTTCGCGATCGACACCGACGCCCACGCGCCAGGCCAGCTCGACTGGCAGCTCGGCGGCTGCGAACGCGCCTTCGCCTGCGGCGTCACCGCCGACCTGGTCGTCAACGCCAGCGACACCCCCCGGCTGCTCGCCTGGGCCCGGCGGCACCACGGCTAGCCGGCCGCCGGGTCGGACCCGCTTCCGGTCTGGCCGGCGGCTGGGACCCCGCCGCCGAGCTGGAGGACGGCGATGGCGTCACCCGGGACCGCCGCCGCGGTCCGCTGGTTGACCCGGCAGACCTCGGCCGGGTCCAGCTTGGGCCGGCGCTCGGCGGTCAGCAGGCCGTTCTGCTCCTGGACGGTGTCGGTGAGCTGGGTGTAGCAGAAGCCGGCGACGACCGGGCTGTCCAGCAGGGCGTCCACCAGCTCGGTGTACTTGGCCAGGAACTCCTCGGCGCTCGCGACCGTCCCGTAGGCGTTCCAGAACCCGGCGTCGGAGCGGAGGGTCAGCCCCCCGAACTCGGTCACCATGAGCGGCTCGTCGCTGCGCTGCAGCCCGGGCAGCACCACCGAGCGGTAGTAGGGCTGCACCCGCTCCAGGGTCCGCTCCACCGCCTCGTGGTCGCCATAGCGCTCGCGCAGCGTCGTCCCCTCGGAGCTGTAGTCGTGGACGGTGAAGACGTCCGAGACGATGTGCTCCCAGCCGTCGTTGCCGATGGCCAGGCGGGTCGGGTCCAGCGACTTGGTGAGGTGGTAGAGGGCCCTGACGAAGTCCCGCTGGGCCGGGTCGCGCCGCAGGTGGGGTACTCCCCAGCTCTCGTTGAGGGGCACCCAGGCCACGATGCTGGGGTGGCTGTGGTCGCGGTCCAGCACCTCCAGCCACTCCCGGGTCAGCCGCTGCTGGGTCAGGTGGGTGAACTCGAAGGCGCTGGGCATCTCGCCCCACACCAGCAGCCCCAGACGGTCGCACCAGTACAGGAACCGGGGGTCCTCCACCTTCTGGTGGATGCGGACGCCGTTGAAGCCGAGCTCCTTGGCCAGCTCGACCTCCCGCCGCAGGGCGTCGGGGTCGGGAGCGGCCAGGTGGGACTGCGGCCAGTAGCCCTGCTCGAGCGCCATCCGGAGGTAGTACGACCGGCCGTTGAGCAGGAACCGCCCGCCGGAGGCCGAGACGCTCCGGAGCCCGGTGTAGCTCGCCACCTCGTCGACCTGCCGGTCCCCGTCCAGCACGGTGATGACCGCCTCGACCAGGTTCGGATGGTCCGGGGCCCACAGGGTCCTGCGGCGGTGGAGCGTGAAGTCGGCCCGGTCCAGCCCGATCTCGCGCGTGACCGTGTCGCCGCGAACGGCGTAGACGTCGTCGGCGAGCGCGGTGCCGTGCTGGCTGAGCCGGACGCGCACCCGCAACGGCCGCTGGTCGTGGCGGGCCAGGCGCACCTCGAGGCCGAGGACGGACCGGTCGAGGTCCGGGGTCCAGCGCACCCGCTCGACGTAGGTCAGCGGTACCGGTTCCAGCCAGACCGGCTGCCAGATCCCGGTGGTGCGCTCGTACCAGACCCGGTGCGGCCGTTCCTGCCAGTCCTGCTTCCCCCGGGGCTGGCTGAGGTCGCCCGGGCGGTCCTCGGCCCGGACGACGATCACCTGCTCGTCGTCGGCGGACAGGACGGCGGTGACGTCCGCCGAGAAGGGCGTTGCCCCGCCCTCGTGGGTCGCGACCAGGTGGCCGTTGACCCACACCGCGGCCCGGTAGTCGACGGCGCCGCAGTGCAGCAGCAGCCGCTCCCCGTGGCGGGCGACGTCCCGCCGGAAGGTCCGCCGATACCACACGACCGGGTGGAAGCCGGTGTCCCCGATCCCGCTGGCCGGGGACTCGGGCGGGAACGGCACCTGGATCTGGCGGGTGAACACCTCGGCGCGCTCCTGCCAGCGCTCCCGGAGTCCGACGTCCTCGTCGTCGTAGGCGAACCCCCACGGGCCGCAGAGGTCGGTCCAGCGAGGCCGGGTGAGCTGGGGACGCGGGTGGAGCGGCTGGTCCTGCTGCACGGTGCCCCCTGTCGTCGTGCTGGTCGTGGCCGGCCCTCGCCGCGGGCGGCTCCAGGGGACCGGGATGGAGCCGCGTAACCCTATCGGACCGGCTGGCCCTCGGCACGCCGGTCGGGTTGCCAGGTCAGGGGAACCGGAACCGGGTGACGTCGGTCGGGAACGCGCTCCAGGCCCTGGCCCGCCGCGGCCGCAGCATCCACAGGCCGGCGGTGTACGCCGCGTCGGGCGCCGCGTAGCCGTACTTGGCCTTGGAGGCCGCCTTGAGCCGCTCGGCCTGCTCGGCCGTCGGGACCACCCGCTCCATCGACCCCTCGAGGATGACCGCGGCCATGGTGTCCTCGAGGTGGACCACGACCCGCTGGTCGGCCCTCAGATTTCGCTGGTGCAGCGTCCCCGGGCTGCCCCCGTACCACCAGGCGCCGTCCAGCCAGATCCCGTCGACCGGGACCACATGCGACCGGCCGTCACGGCGGTTGGTGACCAGCCAGTAGCGCGGCGCCTGCTCCAGCCGCTCGACCACCGCCGCCCACTCCATGGTCCTGGTCGCCGTGCCGTACCCATCCGGCAGGTCGATCGGCTCGGCGGTCGGGTCCATCCGCACCTCCACTGGTGTCGAGAACCGTAGCCTGGCGATCCTAGCCGCGGGCTGCGACGGGATCGGAGGGCGCCGGGTGGACGACGAGCTGGCCGCGTGGTGCCGGGACCGGCTGCGGGCCGAGCCGGAGGCGGTGCCGTTCCGGGCCGGTCTGGAGGTGGCGGTGGGCGCGTAGCCTGGCGGCAGCGCCGGGTGGGTGGGAGGTTGGGATCGTGGGTGTGGTCGAGTCGGTCAACGTCGGGACCCCGAGGGAGATCAGCTGGCGGGGGCAGACGGTGCGGACCGCGATCTGGAAGGACCCGGTGCCGGGGCGGGTCGCGGTCAGGGGGAACCACGTCGACGGCGACGAGCAGGGCAACCCCGAGGTCCACGGCGGGTACGACCAGGCGCTGTACGCCTATGCGGCCGAGGACTACGAGTGGTGGGGCGGGCAGCTGGGCCGTGCGCTGGCGCCGGGGACCTTCGGGGAGAACCTGACCGTGCGGGGGATCGACGTCAGCGGGGCCGTGGTCGGGGAGCGCTGGCGGGCCGGCGGGACCCTGCTCGAGGTCTCCTCGCCGCGGACGCCCTGCTACAAGCTCGGCTACCGCATGGGCGACCAGCGGTTCGTGCGCCGGTTCGCGGCCGCTCTCCGTCCCGGGGCCTACCTGCGCATCCTGACCGAGGGCGAGATCGCCGCCGGCGACCCGGTCGCGGTCGTCCACCGCCCGGCCCACGGCCTCACCGTGGCCGAGGTCTCCCGGATCTATTTCAGCGACCACGCCGCCGCCGACCGGCTGCTCCAGGCGCCGGAGCTGCCCGGCGCCTACAAGGAGTGGGCGGAGCGGTTCACCGCCGCGGCCAAGGGTTCCTGACCGTCACGACCAGGAGGGGCGATGTTCCAGGAGGTCTTCCCGATCCTGTCCACCGCCGACCTGCCCCGGGCGCTGGGCTTCTACCGCGACCTGCTCGGCTTCGAGGTCACCTACCAGTTCCCGCCCGAGGGCGAGCCCGGCTACGTGGCCCTGGACCTCGGCCGCTCCCACCTCGGCATCGGCGCCGACCCGGAGGCGGCCGGGACGCAGCCGGCCGCGGACGGCCGACGGTTCACGCTCTGGGTGTACGCCGACGACTGCGACGCCGC
The DNA here is from genome assembly GCA_036259695.1 of Actinomycetes bacterium. Taxonomy (GTDB): domain Bacteria; phylum Actinomycetota; class CALGFH01; order CALGFH01; family CALGFH01; genus CALGFH01. The sequence goes on from DATABK010000844.1 coordinate 7,562, forward strand.
CGTCGAGCACCTGCGGGGGCACGGGGTCCGGGTGGTGGCCGACCCGGCCGACCAGCCCTGGGGCGAGCGGATGGCCGAGGTCGCCGACCCCGACGGGAACCGGGTGATCGTGGCCTCCAGAGGCTGACGGCCGCCCACCGCGGCCCCAGGGTCAGGAGACGGCGTCGCTCACGGCGGTGACCAGACGTCGAGGGCGTCCCTGGCCCGGTCACACCACCAGGTCAGGTCGGCGGCCTCGCGGGCCCGGACCGCCGGGTCGGGGTGGCCGGTGGCGTGCAGGGCCTTGTCCCAGCCGAGCTGGACCAGGCCGCCCAGCAGGGCCAGCCGCAGGGCGCCCTCGTCGTGGCCCTCGCCCTCGGCGGCCCGGAAGTCGTCAAGGACCTGCTCGCGGGTGGCGTCGATACGGCTCCAGTTGATGGCCAGGTACCAGGCGACCTCGACCGCCGCCGGCGCCCAGCCGGTCTGGGTGCCCCAGTCGAGCATCACCACCCGGTCGCCGGAGAAGCCCAGGTTGCCGAGCTTGAGGTCGCCCTGGATCAGGGTCGAGGGGAACCGCGACAGGGCGGCCGCGAACGACTCCGGCCGCTCACCGATGGCCAGCACCGGCCCGGCCACCTCGTCCGCGGCGAGCTCGGCGAACCGTTCCCAGCCGCGCCCGATCAGCCCCGGCACCTCGTCGGCGCCGGCGGCCTCGCGCCGGGCGGTGGCCGGGGACAGGAACCTGTAGCGGTCGGCCAGCGAGCAGAGGGCCAGCGGCGGGTCGTCGGCGAAGGCGGCGTGCAGGGCGGCGGCCGCCTCCAGGACCCGGCGGCTGTCGTCGCGGCTGATCCGGGCGTGGTCGGGGACCAGGGCCGCCGACACGTCACGCATGATGACCACCCAGCCGCCGGCGACCTGCTCGGCGCCGACGACGGCGTGGTCGATGACCTCGGGCACCCGGGCCAGCACCCCTGAAGACCACAGCTCGGCCGCCCGGCCGTGGTCGCCGGTGGCCCGCATGATCCAGTCGCCCCCGTCGAGGACGTGCTTGACCACCAGCGTCCGGCCGTCGGCGAGGACGACCCGCTCCAGCAGGCTTCCCGAGCGGCCGTCGGCCGCGGCCAGCGGCTCCCTGGAGACGACACCGGCCAGCAACGTCACGACGCGACCGCCTCAGCCGTCCTCCGGCTTGGGCTTGCGCATGTACCACTCGCGGTACTCGGCGCAGCGGCCGTCGGCGTCGAAGCGGAGCAGGAACAGGTTGTCGTACTCGTCGCGGACGCTGCCGTTGGTGTTGAAGTAGCGGCTGTAGCCCCTGGCCACCGCCTGGTCGCCGGCGACAAGGACCGGGCGGTAGGCGCCCTCGTAGGTCCCGGGCTCGTCCCGGTCACCCAGCCAGTCGGCGACGATCGCCTCCCGGCCCCGGAGCGGCTCGGTGAACGGGTCGTAGAAGTAGATGGCGTCCTCGCTGAACAGCGCCCCGACGTCCTCGGGGTCGTAGGTCCCCCAGGCGTGGCTGTAGCCGTCCAGCCAGGCCGCGACCGCCCGCTCGTCCACGACGTCCTCCTTGATCAGCTGGCTCGCCGGCCGAGCCTACACTGAGCCAATGACCGAGCAGCCAGCGCCCAACCGCCTCATCGGCGAGACCAGCCCCTATCTCCTCCAGCACGCCCACAACCCCGTCGACTGGTACCCGTGGGGCCCGGAGGCCCTTGAGCGGGCCCGGGCCGAGGACAAGCCGATCCTGCTGTCCATCGGCTACGCCGCCTGCCACTGGTGCCACGTGATGGCGCACGAGTCGTTCGAGGACGCCGAGACCGCCGCCCAGATGAACCGGGACTTCGTCTGCGTCAAGGTCGACCGGGAGGAGCGGCCCGACCTGGACGGCATCTACATGGACGCGGTCCAGGCCATGACCGGCCACGGCGGCTGGCCGATGACGGTGTTCCTCACCCCCGAGGGCGGCCCCTTCTACGCCGGCACCTACTACCCCAAGGTCGACCGGATGGGCATGCCGAGCTTCCGCCGGGTCCTGGCCGCGGTCGCCGACGCCTGGGCCAGGCGGCGCGACGACGTCCGCCGCCAGGGGGCCCAGGTCGTGGAGGTGCTGGCCGCCCAGTCCGGGGGCCTCGGCGGCGACGGCGACGGCCAGCTGGCCCCCGAGACGCTGGCCCAGGCCTTCGAGGGGCTGCGGGGCGCGTTCGACAGCACCTGGGGCGGGTTCGGGCCCGCGCCCAAGTTCCCCCAGCCGATGACGCTGGAGTTCCTGCTCCGCTGCCACCTGCGCGGGTTCGAGGGGGCCCTGGACATGGTCCGGCTGACCCTCGACAAGATGGCCGCCGGCGGCATCTTCGACCAGGTCGGCGGCGGCTTCCACCGCTACTCGACCGACGGGCGCTGGCTGGTCCCGCACTTCGAGAAGATGCTGTACGACAACGCCCTGCTGGTCCGGCTCTACACCCACGCCTGGCAGGTCACCGGCGACGACCGCTACCGGACCGTGGCCGGGCGCACCGCCGACTACCTGTTGCGCGAGCTGCGCCACCCCGACGGCGGGTTCTTCTCCTCCCAGGACGCCGACTCCGAGGGGGTCGAGGGCCGGTTCTTCGTCTGGTCCTGGGAGGAGCTCGTGGCCGTCGCCGGCGAGCCGGTGGCCCGCCACCTCGGCGCCTCCCCCGAGGGCAACTGGGAGGGCACGAATGTTCTCTGGACCCCGCGGCCGGCCGGCCCGGAGCTGGAGGCCGAGGTGGCGGCCGCCCTGCCGCGGCTGTTCGAGGCCCGCGAGGCCCGCGTCCACCCGGCCACCGACGACAAGGTCCTGGCCGCCTGGAACGGCCTGGCCATCTCGGCGCTGGCCGAGGCCGGCCGCACCTTCAGCGAGCCCCGCTACCTCGACGCCGCCCTGGCCGCGGCCGGCTTCGTCCTGGAGGCGCTGGCCGGCGACGACGG
>DATABK010000845.1:0-6852 GCA_036259695.1 Actinomycetes bacterium
GGCCGGCCCAGGTCGGCGTCGATGTATTCCAGCTTCTCGACTCGGCGGAAGTGCTCGGGCTGGTGCATCGAGGCGATGACACCGAGGTAGTCGCCTACGAGGAGCTCGTGGGACAGGATCGGTCGAACGTCCATCGCTGTCTGGGCGGGCGCCGCCTCGGCCAGGCTGCGCAGTGTGTCGGGGTCGGGGGCAGGGTTGGTCTGGCTCATGGTGGCGCTCCTCGCAGGGCAGGGACTGTTGGGTTGAAGCCTTGGATGGTGCTTGGCAGGCGTCATCGCCTCGCGCGTAGCTCAGCCACCTCCTGCTCGACGTCGTCGGGTCGTTGGGGTGCTGGCCGTCGGTCGACCCCCGGGGTGCTGGCTGCTGGAGGAGGTGCGCGCGTGCTCCAGCCCATCGACCAGCACCTGCAGGCCGGCGGTGAACCGCTCGTCGCGGTTGTCGAGCCAGACGTGTTCGCCCAGGGCGACCAGGGTGGGGAAGCGGTCGGGGGGCAGGGAGCGGAAGAACTGGTGCAGCTGGGTTCTGGTGGCTGGGTCGCGGACGCGTTGCTCGTTGACAGAGGTGAGGGCGCTGCCGACGGCGAAGCCGATGGTGTAGTCGACCAGCAGGAAGAAGGCCAGCCCGGCGTCGCGGTCATGGAACCCGGCGGCCTGCAGCGGCCCGAGGAACGCCTCAGCCAGGGCGAGTGAGTGGGGGCCGAGTGGGTCGCGGGTCTTGAGGATCCCGGCCACCCCGGGATGGGCCTCGAGCACCTGGCGTAGCCGATGGCCCAGCAGCCCGAGCTGCTTGGTCCAGCGCAGAGAGGGGTCCAGGTGGAGGTCGACCTCGGACAGCACGTTGTCAAGGACCAGGTCGTGAAGCTGTTGTTTGTTGCGGACGTGGTGGTAGAGGGCGCCGGGGACGACCCCCAGGCGGGCGGCCAGGCGGCGCATGGTGAGCGCCTGTACGCCGTCCTGGGCGATGACCGCGAGGGCCTCGGCGACCACCCGCTCACGCGTGAGCTGGTGGCGGCGGTCGTGGTCGTCGATGGGCGGGTCGAACCACAACGAGGCGGCGGACCCGTCGGTGGCAGCGCTGGCTACTGCCGTTGCTCGCGTGGAGGGAGCCGTCCGATGCCGCTGCGCCATGTGGCGCCCTCCTCTGTGAACGATGATCTTGACAGATGAACAGTGTTCAATATACGTTGAACACTGTTGATCATCAAGTCAACGTAGATCACCCCAGTGAAGGGGACAGAGGGGAGACCTGGCAGATGAAGATCCTGTTGCTGGTAGGCGCGGCCGTCGGGCTGGGCGCCATCTTGGCCGGCAACGTGCTGCCGGACGTCACGCGCTACCTGCGGATCAGACGGATGTAAGAATGCCACCGGCTCGGTCCACAGCCGCCTTGGTCGCTGGCCCTGCACCCCCAACGGCGACCACGCCGTGGTCACCTGGGCCGGCGGTGACCTGACCGGACGACCGATTGAGGTCGCTGGGGAGCTGGATCGGCTGGGTGACGGCCAGGATGACCTGGCCCACGTGGCTGTCTTGGCGACCCGGCGGTTCCTTGACCGACCCTTGCCGCCCAGGGCGGCGCAGTGTGTCGTCGACCCGGCGCGGACCTGGTCGACCCCGGGCGGCGGGCTACGGGGCTCAGCGGCCGCTTCAACTAGCCCGGCTTCGGCGACCAGAGGTCAGCAACCCGCCTGGCGCACCGGCACCTGGCCTCGCCGGCCACACTGCCACCCCCGGCCCCGCAGGCGGCGCCGCGCGAGCGCCTGCCCGACCCCTGATGGAGCAGGGACGGGATCGACGACAGCGGCATCGCTGGGAAGGACAGAAGCGCATGTTCATACGGGTCATCAATGGTCGGGCGACCAACCCACCCGGGATCCGCAGGGATCTGGGCCGCTGGCAGCGACAGCTCGCCGCCGACGCCGACGGCTGGCTGGGCTCCACCACGGGGATCACCGAAGACGGCTGGAGCATCACGGTGGTCCGCTTCGCCTCCGAGGCCCACGCGCGCCGCAACAGTGACCGGCCCGAGCAGCGCCAGTGGTGGCGAGACGCCTCCCAGCACCTTGCTCGCATCGCTGTCCATGATGCCCCCAAGGTCCACGTCTATCGGAATGGCGGCGCTGACCGGGCCGGCTTTGTCCAGGTCATCCAAGGCTATAGCGACGACCTCGAGCTCATGGCCAGCCTCGGGCGCGACCAGGAGGAGGTGTTGGCTCGGGAAGCGCCGCAGATCCTGGGCATGACGCTGGCCGAGCACGCTGACTGGCCAGGTGACTTTACCCAGATCGTGTATTTCACCTCCGAGCAGGACGCGCGGCGCTTTGAGCAGGAGCCGCTGGCCGAGGCAGACGAGCCGTTCCTGGAGCGACTGCGCAGCCTGATGACCAACTCGCGCCGCTTCGACCTGCGCGACCCGCAGATGCTCAGCCCTCCGACGTGCATACCTACTAGCAGGTAGGTTCGGTCCGACCCACTCACGACCTGGCTGCTGACCGCCCGCCGGTCGTCGGCAACCCGAAAGGTAGAGGCAATGCCGATCCAACCAGCGGAGCTTGCTAGAAGCCTTGGCGCGCTGGGCTCCCTCGACGTCGAACAGGGCTTGGCGGTGACGCTGCAGCAAGTCCTGCGCTCGGCCAAGACCCTGTTCGATGCGGACAGGGCCGCACTCATGCTCGTCGACCAGGCCGGCGCGTTGCGCTTGGCGGGCGCCTCCGACCAGGTGCGCGAGGCCGTGGCCGGCGATCTAAGCGTGCCCGTCCAGGTCGGTGGTGGCCCCGTGGGGACGCTGGATGTCTACGTCACCGGCCCAAGGGACTGGGACGACAGCGAGGCGGCCGCCCTACAGGCTTACGCCGGGCTAGTCGCCAGCCTGCTCGCGGCTGCTGTGGCGGCGCGGGTCACCGGCCGGCTTGCCGACCAGCTTCAGCGAGCCTTGGACCACCGGTCGCTGCTCGAGCAGGCCGTGCAGGTCATCGTCGACCGCCAAGGCCTGGATGCGCCGGCCGCGTTCGAGTGGCTGGGAACGGCGGCCAAATCGTCGGGGTCCACGCTGGTCCAAGTGGCCCGGGCGGTGGTTGGTGGGACGCCGCTCCCCTCGGACCGGCTCGTCCAAGCCCGGGCGCAGCGGCGCGAAGCCACCGACCGCGAGGTTGCCGGCCACCGCCGGGACTCGGAGCTGCGTGAAGGCGCGGCCCGAGGGTACGAGCGGCGCGGCCAGCCTGGCCGAGCGCAGACCGAGCGTCTGCAGGCGGCCGCGGCGCGTGGCCGGATCATCGACGCCGAAGCCGAACGGCGCCGAGCCGACCGACAACCGTAGGCGGCCCGCCGCAGGAACAAGGGACACCACCGATGTCACCCGTGGTCGGGGAAATCATCCACCGACCGGTAGCCGCCATGCAGATAGGCCAGCGGATCCTCCAAGTCGAACAGCTCCAGCTGCTCGATCACGCCCTCGACCAGCTCGGCGTAACCGACCGGAGAAGATCCGGCCAGGCGGCAGGCCGCGCGGGGGCGGCTCCCGCCCAACACCGGACCCCAGGGCGACTCAGCCACCTCCAGCCGCTCGAACGGGCCGCGGATGGGCGGGCGGATCTCGCTGAACCGCTCGGCCAGGGCCCGGTCAGCGACAGCCAGGACGTGGACCACGAACGCGCGGGTCTCCTGCGCGGCTTCCCAGAACGCTGACGTCGGGTCGATCAGGCCGAGCAGACGTGCCGGCTGGCCCTCGGCGACCAGGACCGAGGAGACGGTCAGGCCGGCCCCGCCCGGCGGGCGTCCAGCGGTCCAGACGGTGACCGGTGCCACCAGCCGCCCGCGCAACCGGCGGGCCGGGTCGCGCCGCTGGGGCGGGACGGCGAAGGGCGGCTGGCTCCCGACGCGGATCGGTTCCTGTCCGCTGGCCATACCAGCATTGTCCCCGCCCTCTCCTCCGGAGCCGACCGTCTGCTCCAAGCCCGCCGCCTAGGCCGTTGCCGTCATGGGCTGGAACGACGCGACCACGGCGACCGCTTCGACCTCGAGGAGCAGATCTTCGCGGACCAGCCGCCGGACCTCGACGGCGGTGCTGGCCGGTGGCTGCTGGGTGTTGACGTACTGGTCGCGGACCTCGCGCACGACGGGGAGCTGGGTGGCGTCGACCAGGTAGTAGGTGAGCTTGACCACCTGCTCGAAGCCGGCCCCGACGGCCTGCAGGGCGGCCTGGAGGTTGTCGAACACCTGCCGCGCCTGGGCCCGGATGTCGCCCGGCCCGATCAGCGCCCCGGTGGGGTCAAGGGCGACCTGGCCGGCGATGTAGACCGGCCGGCCCCCGGTGACTTCCACCACATGGGTGTAACCAGCCGGGTGGTGCATCGTCTCTGGGTTGATGAAGTTGGCCGTGACAGGCTGCGGCGCGGAGGCGGCATCGGTCATGCGACGATTCCTATCTGGGTCGATGGGGCTGACGGGCACGCAGTCTAGGACGCAACGGAGGCGTCTAGGGTGGCGCTGGCAGCGGCGCTGCCGCCGAGGATGGCTCCTTAGAGTGGTTGAGGTCGATTACTGGCAGCTCCTTCGAACGACATGGCACGATCCCCCGCGGACAGTGCTCCATCAGCATCCTGCTGCCATCTCGTTCGGTCGTCGCGGTCGCTTGGGATAGCATGCGCCCACGCCATCGGGATCAGTTGATCTCGCGAGCCGGGTTGATAGGCAGGGACGGCGCGGTCGGACAACGGAGGATCAGGGCGGCATGGTGAGCGCCTATGTGCTGATCGAGAGCGAAGTCGGCAAGGTCGCCCATGTCGCCCGAGCGATCACAGAGCTTGATGGTGTGCAGTTGGCTGAGGACCTCGCTGGCCCCTACGACGTCATCGCTAGAGTGCAGGCGTCCGATCTCGATGAGCTGGGCAGGCTGGTCGTCTTCCGTATTCAGGTCTTGGACGGCGTCACCCGCACCCTGACCTGCATGGTGCTGCACCGGTAGGTGCACCCAGCCCTAGCGGGTCGCCCCTGCGCGCTGCTATCAGCGGTACGGCGCGCGGTTCGGGGTGGATACGCGCCCTTGGCCATCACGCCTGCTTCAGGGTCGCGCCGGCCACGATTGATGGTTTGCCGGGAGCAGGGTCCACGCTCGACCCGACGGCCGCCCGGTGCAGTCGATCAGGCACCTGCGGGTGGCGGTCAGCTGAGGAATTGTTCGGCAATGATCCGCTCCTCGAGCGAGTGGTCGGCGTCGAAGAGCAGTTGCACGGTGGTCGAGGTGTCTTCCCGGATAGTGACCGACACGACATGGAACAGCTCATGGAAGTCGGCGGTGGCGGCCAGTGGCCGCTTGTCGGCATCGAGGTTCTCCACGACGATCTCGGCGGTGTGCGGCACCAGGGCGCCCTTCCACCGTCGGGGCCGGAACGGACTGACCGGGGTGACGGCGAGCAGGTTGGAGCCCAGCGGGATGATCGGCCCGTGGGCCGAGAGGTTGTAGGCGGTGCTGCCGGCTGCGGTGGCCACGATCAGCCCGTCACCCATGAACCTGGCCATCCGCTCGACCCCGTCGATCGACAGGCGGAGGTTGGCCGAGTGGGCGGAGGAGCGGGTCACGGCAACCTCGTTGAAGGCAAGGGCGTGCGACCGGCGCCCGTCGGTGTGGGTCGCTGCCATCCGCAGCGGGTGAATGGTGATCGGGGTGGCCGCGGCAACGCGTTCATGCAGGCCGTCGGGCCGGTACTGGTTCATGAGGAAACCGACGGTCCCGCGGTTCATCCCAAAGATGGGCCGACCCAGCTGCAGGTGGTCGTGGATGGTGTGGAGGAGCAGGCCGTCGCCGCCGAGGGCCACGACGACGTCACAGTCGTCGGGGTCGACCAGGTCGTAGCGGGCCGCGAGGTCGGCCTGGGCCGCGCGCGCCGCCGCCGAGCTCGACGCCACGCAGGCGAGGCGCGGCTTGGACCCAACCCAGGACATGGCACTATCCGCCAGAGTCGATCAGCGTGCCGACACCACAGGCCTCGGTCGGGTTCTGCTCCGGCCGGGGCAGTTCGCCCGGCGCACGACGGCCTCGCCGAGCGATCAGAAGACGTCGCGGTCCGCTCCAAGGCGCGGCGTGGGCAGCCGACCCCGAGCCCGACGGGCTGGTTGGAGACGCCCGGCGCCTGGGATCGATCTCTGGCATGCCGCCCATGATGCCGGGTTGCCCAGTTCTTGGTAAGCCTCGAGCCAACCGCCGGGACGAGCGGCAGCGATTCGGGTCCGGCGCCGTCGTTCGTCATAGCAACTGTCGAGTCAGCACACGGCGGGCGCAAGCGACCACACCGGGGCCCGTGCCAGATATTTGCCAAGGTGCTTGTCTCTGGCGGCTCGTCTCGGTACCCTGCCGCCGGCTGTATTGAGCTGCTTGAGGATCTCGACGGTATTAGTCGGAGCAGGGCTGCCTTGTCGTCGCGGGCCACGCGCCGCTGAAGGCCGCGCTGGCGCTTAACACCTCAGCAGGCGCAACGCTGACCGGTCCCACTCGCTCCTTCTGGAGGTTCGATGCCCAAAGACGCCCGGCTGTCGCTGCTTGTTTCGCTGTTGGCCCTCGGGGTGCTGGCGCCGGGCGGGCAGGCGTCGGCCGCCAGCGACCGCCTGCCCGATCTGGCGATGGCCAAGCTCCGCCACATCGGGACCAAGACCGTGGATGGGCGGCGGTTGCTCCGCTACAGCGCCATCATCGTCAACGTCGGCGACGGGCCCTTTGCGTTGCGGTCGCGACGGGCCAGCACGGGCTCGGGCTGGTCCACCCGCCAGGTGATCCACGACGACGCCGGCGGGTCGCGCAGCGTCGCCACGCCGGCGGTGCGGCTGGTGTATGCGGGTGACGGGCACGACCATTGGCACG
>DATABK010000846.1:0-18350 GCA_036259695.1 Actinomycetes bacterium
GGTCATCGAGTACAGCTCGACCGCGCACTCCTTGGCCCCGTCGGCCTGGAGGATCGAGGGGGGGCGGAAGCCGTCGAAGCCGAGCTCGGCGTAGGCGTTGTCGTGGACCAGCAGGACGTCGTTCTCGCGGGCGAAGTCGACCATCCGCTGCATGAAGGCCAGGTCGACGCAGGTGGTGGTCGGGTTGTGGGGGAAGGAGAGGACGATCACCCGGGGCCGGGGCCACGAGAAGCGGTAGGCCTGCTGGACGTTCTCGAAGAAGTCCTCACCAGTGCCGACCGGGATCTCGCGCACCTCGGCCCCGGCGAACAGCGGCCCCCAGATGTGGATCGGGTACGACGGCGACGGCACCAGGGCGGCGTCGCCCGGCTGGAGCAGCACCCACATCAGGTGGGAGAAGCCCTCCTTGGCCCCGATGGTGGTGATCGCCTCGGTCTCGGAGTCCAGGGTTACCCCGAACCGCCGCTGGTACAGGTCGGCCACGGCCTGGCGCAGCTTGGGGATGCCCCGGCTGGCCGAGTAGCGGTGGTTGCGGGGGTTGCGGACGGCCTCGCAGAGCTTGTCGACGGCCGTCGGCGGCGAGGGCAGGTCGGGGTTGCCGAAGCCGAGGTCGATCACGTCCTCGCCGGCCCGCCTGGCCGCCACCTTGAGCCCGTCGATGATGGTGAAGACGTACGGCGGCAGGTTCGTGATCCGGCGGAACTCCACTGGCGGCTCCCATCTGGCAGATCGTGAAGCTGGAAGCCTACCCGCTCCAGGGAACCGGCCCGCCCGGCCCTGACGGTTGGCGGGTGGCGGCGGCCCTCGGGTAACGTCCTGCCCTTGTGAAGGACCCGACCTCGCTGGAGTGGCATCCCGGTCCCGGGGCCGAGGAGCTTGCCCGCCGCAAGGCTCAGCTCCAGGTGCTCTCCAGCCAGCTGCTGGACCGCGAGCGTGGCCTGGCCGCGTACCGCAACGAGCTGCACGCCTTCGAGACCAGCTACCGCAAGGCGCTCGGCTCGCGCTACGCCCGGCTGGACGAGCTGGCCGAGCTGCTGGACGAGACCGCCACCCCCGGCCACGACCCCGGCGGGGCGGACGAGGACGGCGACGGCCCGGCCGAGCGCTACCCCGGCCAGGGCGTGCCCGGCGGGCAGAACTGGGCCTGGGGGGAGCGCGAGCCGGACAAGGAGCCGGAGCGGCGGCCGGTGATCGGTGACGACGCCAAGCGGCTGTTCCGCCAGCTGGCCCGCCTCATCCACCCCGACCTGGCCGGCGACGCCAAGGAGCGGGAGCGGCGCACCAACCTCATGGTGGCCGCCAACGACGCCTACGAGCAGGGCGACGTGGCCGCCCTGGAGCGCATGCTGGAGGACTGGCACGCCAGTCCCGAGGCCGTGACCGGCAGCGGAGCCGCGGCCGAGCTGGAGCGGACGCTGCGCCGCATCGCCCAGGTCGAGGCGAGTATGAAGCGGATCGACGAGGAGCTGGCCGAGCTGGAGGCCTCGGCCATGGGCTGGCTGCGGCGCCGGGTCGAGAAGGCGGCCGGCGAGGGCTGGGACCTGCTGGCCCACATGGTCAGGGAGCTGGACCGCCAGATCGGCGAGGCCCAGCTGGAGCTGGAGCGGCGGGCGGCCACGGCGACCGCGGGGGCGCGGGAGTAGGCCGACGCCGGGCGGGGTACCAACCCGAGGACGCAACCTTCGCGGACGACGGGTGGTGGGCAAGCATGGCCAGGGACATCCAGGACGGACCCGGAGAGGCGCGCGGCGCCGGCGCGACAGCGACCACGTTCCCGACCAAGTACCTGCCCCCGGTCACCTACCGGGAGATGCCCGAGCCGCTCCCCCTGCGCAAGGTCCTCGGCCCCGGTGTGATCGCGGCCGGGATCGGGCTGGCCTCGGGCGAGTTCATCCTCTGGCCCTACATCACCTCCCAGGTCGGGCTCGTCTTCCTGTGGGCCGCGGTCATCGGGGTGGTGACCCAGTTCTTCATCAACATGGAGATCGAGCGCTACACCCTGGCCACCGGCGAGACCGCCCTGACCGGGTTCAGCCGCTACTGGAAGCACTGGGGCCTGATCTTCGCCGTGCTCACCTTCCTGGCCAACGCCTGGCCGGGGTGGGTCACCAGCTCGGCCACGCTGGTCACCTTCATCTTCGACGGCGGCAACGTGAAGCTCCTGGCCATCCTGGGGCTGGTCGCGATCGCCATCGCCCTCACCTTGACCCCGGTGGTGTACACCGTGGTCGAGCGGGTCGAGTTCTTCAAGGTCGGCCTGGTGATCCTGTTCATGGTGGTGGCGATCGTGGCCGCGGTGACCGCCGAGGCCTGGGGCGCCCTGCCGGACGCGGTCACCGGCTTCGGCCGCCTGCCCGAGGGCCTGGCCCTGGCCCTGGTCCTGCCGGCGCTGGCCTTCGCCGGGGCCGGCGGCGGCCAGAACCTGGTCCAGAGCAACTGGATGCGGGACAAGGGCTACGGCATGGGGGTCCACATCCCCCGGCTGGCCTCGCCGGTCACCGGCGAGCCGGAGGCGGCGCCGGGCACCGGCTACACCTTCCGCGAGAACGAGGAGAACCTGGCCCGCTGGCGGGGCTGGTGGAACGTGGCCAACAAGGAGCAGCTGGTCAGCTTCGTGGCCATCACCATCGTGACCATCGCCCTGATGTCGCTGCTGGCCTACTCGACCGTGCTCGGCGCCGAGGCCGAGAACAACATCAGCTTCCTCGAGGCCGAGGGCAACGCCCTGATGGACAGGGTGGGCACGTGGTTCGGGTACCTGTTCTGGATCATCGGGGCGACCTCGCTGTTCGCCGCCGCCCTTGGCATCGTCGACTACACCTGCCGGCTGGTCGCCGACGTGCTCAAGGTCAGCTACCTGCGCGAGAACGACACCTGGTCCGAGAGCCGGATCTACTTCCTCCTCGTCTGGCTGCTGGTCGTCTGGAGCGCGATCATCCTGCTGACCATCCAGTCGCAGCCGCTGATCCTGCTGATCATCTCCGCCTCGATCGGCGGGTTCATGATGTTCATCTACTCGGGCCTGCTGATCCTCATCAACAAGCGGTCGCTGCCGCCGGCGGTCCGGATCACCGGCTTCCGGACGGCCACCATGATCTGGTCGGTCCTGCTGTTCGGAGCCGCCTCGGTGATCGCCATCTCGGACCAGTGGGACAACATCAAGGAGCTGTTCGGCCTCTAGCCGATGACCCCATGTACCGGTTCCTGCTGGCCCTGATCCTGGCCCTGGTGATCTGGATGCTCCTGGCGGGGCTGGCCGCCTTGCTCGGCTTCCTGTAGAACTCGGGGGGCATGAGCGGCGCCGCCGACGGCCCCCTACCGGCGATCGACGAACAACGCCTGGGCGCCGCGGCCGATCGGGCCCTGCTCGTCGTGGAGGGTGGTGTCGGCCAGACCGATGCCGGCCGCGGCCGTGGTCGCCGCCTCCAGGGCGACCCACTCGCCGGTCGGGGGCCGCAGCAGGTAGACGGTCAGGTCGGGGTTGATGAAGCGCCAGCGCCGGAAGTCGAGGGTGGCGCTGATCCCGTTGCCGGAGTCGGCCGCGACCAGCACCCGGCAGAGGGGTGACGGCGCCTCGCCGGCCACCAGCGGGTGGCGCATCCGCGTCCAGACCGTGGCCGGGCCCAGCTCCAGGAAGGACCCGGCGACGAACCGGAACTCCATGGCCGTGTGGTAGCCGACGTCCTGGCCGGTCGGGAAGAACGGCGCCACCCGCCCGGCCTCCGGCCCGGGCAGCCGAGGCCCCGGGACCAGGTCGCCGGGCAGCCCGACCTCCGCCGTCCGGATCCGCAGGGCGGTTGCGCGCATCACCTCGACCTCCCCGGCCCGCAGGCTGGCCTCGACCAGCTCGACGCTGCGCCCGCCCCGCAGCAGCCGGGTGGCCACCTCCAGCTCGGCGATGGGCGGCGGCCGCAGGACCTCGAAGGTGACCCGGGCCACCTGGAGCCCGGAGCGGTCCGAGTGGCGTTCCACCGCCCGGCCGAGCAGCGCCGCCGGCGGACCGGCGTGCTGCAAGCCCGGCTCCCACGGTCCCCTGGTCAGCTCCGTGGCCCGGAACCGGTAGGGCCCGCTCGGGAGGTAGAAGGCCTCGGGCATGCCGGCAGTCTAGATGCGCCGATCGCCGTATGGTGCTGCCCGCGGTGATATGGGATTTTTGGTACGTCTACGGACAGACCACCCGAGGAGGGGACGCATGCGTAGGCGTGTCGTGTTCACCGTCATCGTCGCGGCGCTGGCGCTGATGATGGCAATGGCCGGGGGGCCGGCTGCGCTCGCCGCGACCAAGCGGCTGCCCATCAAGTCCGGTCCCGACGGCGTGTCCCGGGCCTCGGGCGGGATCACCCCGAAGATCGTGGGCGGCACCGCCGTCCCCGACGGCAAGTACCGGTTCCAGGCGGCCCTGCTCGCCCAGTCGTTCGGCACCAACGACTACCAGCGGCAGTACTGCGGCGGCAGCCTCATCACCCCCTTCGAGGTGCTGACGGCCGCCCACTGCGTCGACTTCGTCGGCGTGCCCGGCGGGATCCCGCTCAGCGACCTGCGGGTGGTGGTCGGCCGGACCGTGCTCTCCAGCACCCAGGGCCAGAAGCGGCGGGCCGCGGCCATCAGCATCCACCCGCGCTGGGACCCGGCGACCTTCAGCTTCGACGCCGCCGTCATCCACCTGGCCTCCCCCATCAACGGCATCCGGCCGGTCGCGCTGGTCACCCCCGGCGTCGACGCCCTGGAGCGGCCCGGGTCGCTGGCCACCGTCACCGGCTGGGGCAACACCATCCAGCAGCCGGCCGGTCCCGGCGGCGGCGGGGTCAACTTTCCCGACCGGATGCGGGAGGCGCAGGTCCCGATCACCTCGCGGGCCGAGTGCGCGACCGCCTACGCGGCCGCCGACCTCACCATCACCGCCACCATGCTGTGCGCCGGGCGGACAAATCTCGACACCTGCCAGGGCGACAGCGGCGGCCCGCTGTTCTTCAAGGCCGTCGGTCCCGGCTACATCCAGGCCGGCATCACCAGCTGGGGCATCGGCTGCGGGGCGACCGGCTTCCCCGGGGTCTACACCCGGCTCAGCAACCGGGGGGTGGGGAACTTCATCCTCTCGGTCACCGGGGGCGTCCCGGTGAACTCGGCACAAGCCGCATAACCTCGCCGGCCCGGCGCCCGGCCAGCCGCCGGTTGGCTGGGCGCCGGCTCGTCCCCGCTGATAGCGTCTCGGCCATGTGGGAGTACGCGATCCGCGAGTACGTGCAGGAGTGGGGGGAGCAGACCGAGGACCGGTCGATGAGCTCCTTCATCGCCGAGCTGAACCGGCTCGGGGAGGACGGCTGGGAGGCGGTCGGGATCACGCCCCGGACCCACTACGACCGGGGCGGCGGGCCGGGAGGCTGGGACAGCTTCACCTTCGTGGTGCTCCTGAAGCGGCTGCGGCCGGCCGACGACATGCTGCCGAGGAGTTGAAGTCATGAGGGGTGCCATCCGGGTCCTGTTCGTCGGCGCCGCCGCCGGGTACCTGGCCGGCCAGGTCATGGACAAGGCCACGACCTGGTACTACGGCCGCCAGAGCGACGCCTCCAAGCAGCGCGAGCAGGCGCTGCTGCCCGAGGGCGCCCCGATGGCCTCGGCCCGGAAGCTGGCCGGCCTGGTCGGGGCCGAGCCCACCGACAAGCAGTTGGGCACGATCGCCCTGGTCACGCACCAGTCGCTGGGCCAGCTCTACGGGGTGGTCGCGGCCGCCCTGACCCGCCGCGGCATCCCCCCGATGACGGCCGGCGTGGCCAGCGGGATGGGCGGCTTCCTGCTGGTGGACGAGCTGGCCAACAGCCTCTTCTTCACCCCGCCACCCCAGGCCTACCCGGTCGAGAGCCACCTCCGCGGCCTCGTCGGCCACCTCACCTTCGGCGCCAGCACCGGCGCCCTGCTGGCCCTGGCCCGGCGGCTGGGCCTGCTCTAGCGGTCCAGCAGGGAGCTGGGCTGGGTGCCGCGGACGGCGGCGTCCAGGACCTCGGCGACGTGGGCCATGGGAAGTCGCTGGCCGCGGCGCTCGAGGGCGTTGCGGAGCTGGAGGAGGCAGCCGGGGTTGGAGGTGACCAGGAGGTCGGCGCCGGTGGTGAGGACGTTGGCGGCCTTGCGGTCGCCGAGCTCGGTGGCGGGCTCTGGCTCGACCAGGTTGTAGATGCCGGCCGAGCCGCAGCAGATCTCGGCCTCGGGGATCTCGCGGAGCTCCAGGCCGGGGATGGCGCGCAGGGCGGTGCGGGGCTGGGTGCGGATGCCCTGGGCGTGGCCCAGGTGGCAGGCGTCGTGCCAGGCGACCTTGATCGGCAGAGGGTGGCGGGGGGCGACCGGGCCGAGCTCGACCAGCAGCTCGGAGAGGTCCCGGACCTTGTCGGAGAAGGCCTTGGCGCGGTCGGCGTAGGCCAGGTCGTCGCGGAGGAGGTGGCCGTACTCCTTCATGGCCGAGCCGCAGCCGGCCGCGTTGACCACCACCTGGTCGACCCCGGCGGCCTCGAAGGTGTCGATGGCCGACCGGGCGAACGCCTGGGCCTCGGCCTCGCGGCCGGCGTGGAGGCTGAGGGCGCCGCAGCAGCCCTGGCCGGCCGGGGCCACGACCTCGCAGCCGTCGGCGGCCAGGACCCGGGCGGTGGCCGCGTTGACCTGGGGGAAGAAGACCCGCTGGACGCAGCCGGTGAGCATCCCGACCCGCCGCCTCCGCGGACCGTCCGCCGGGGTGACCTCGGGGACCGGCTCAAGCCGGCCGAGGTCGGGCACGAGCCGCTCCATGGCCGACAGCCGCTTGGGCAGCCGGTCCAGCAGCCCGGCCCGCCTGGCCAGGGTCCCGAGGCGGGAGCGCTGGTAGAGGCGGAGGGGGCCGCGGAGCAGGCGCAGGCGCCGCGGGTACGGGAACAGCCGGAAGATCAGTGCCCGGAAGGCCCGGTCGCGGCGGGAGCGCGGGTAGCGGCGCTCGACCTGCTGGCGGGTGGCCTCGATCAGCTTGCCGTACTGGACCCCCGACGGGCAGGCGGTGACGCAGGCCATGCAGCCGAGGCACTGGTCGAAGTGGCGGACCATCTCGTCGTTCAGAGGCTCGCCCTGGCGCCCGATCTCCATCAGGTAGATCCGGCCCCGGGGGGAGTCCATCTCCTCGCCCCAGAGCACGTAGGTCGGGCAGGTGGGCAGGCAGAAGCCGCAGTGGACGCAGTCGTCGATCAGCTCCTGCTCGGGCGGGTGGTGGTCGTCGAAGGCGGGCAGGACGGCCACCCCGGCCTCGGGCCGCCCGGCCCCCTCGGTGGCCCGGTCCGCCTGACCGGGGTCGGCCCCGACCTCGTCGGGCAGCCCCTCCGGTCCCCTGGCCCCGACCTGGGTCGCCGAGGCCCGCTCGTGGGCCGGCTCCGGTCCCTGTCCGGTCTGCTCAGTCATCAGATGCCTCCCACGAACCGGCCCGGGCTGAGGCGGCGGTCCGGATCGAACCGCTCCTTGACCCGGCGCATCAGCCCGATGGCGTCGCCCGGCGGCCCCCAGACGTCGACCTCCCGCTTGAGGTGGGGCGGGGCCTTGACCACGACCAGGCTGCCCCCGCGGGCGGCCAGCCGCTTCCTCGCCTCGGTGATCTCCCGGACCGCCCACGGAACGGCTGGGCTGTCGGCCGGCAGGTCGCCCTCGCGGGCGCCGCTGGCCATCCAGAGCACGCCCGTGGCGGCGTGGGCGCTGACCGGGCCACCACCCCGGCGCTGCCCCCTCCCGACCAGGTCGTCGAGGACGCCGGCCAGCTCGGCCGGGGGGAAGGCGGCCTTCAGGGCGTACTCGGCCTTCTCGAACGGGAGGGCGCCGAGCTGGCTCAGGGCGGCCTCGGTCTGCCCCGGCCCGGCCACGGCCGCCTCCCCGACCCGGCCGAGGAGCTCGGCCGCGGTCGCCGCCTGCGCCTCCACCCCCGGGGCGATGCCCTCGAACACCACCGTGAGCCGGCCCGGCCAGCCCCACTCGTCCACCACCAGCTCGACGGCGCTCGGCTCCAGGGTGGAGCGGAGCAGCCGCCCCACGGCCTGGCGGGCCTGGCCGGACCCCTCGACCTGGAGGGTGACCACGGCCGAGGACGCCGGCCGGGGATGCAGCCGGAAGATGACCTCGGCGATCATGCCGAGGGTCCCGAGCGACCCGCAGAACAGCTTGGCCAGGTCGTAGCCGGCGACGTTCTTGACCACCTTGCCGCCGGCGTGGGCCACGGTGCCGTCGGCCAGGACCACGGTGATGCCGATGATCAGGTCGCGGACGGTGCCGTAGCGCAGCCGCCGCGGGCCCGAGGCGTTGGCCGCCACCACCCCGCCGACGGTGGCCCGGGGCTCGGGCGGGTCGAGGGCCAGCCACTGGCCGGCCGGGGCCAGGGTCGCCTGGAGGTCGGCCAGCCGCACCCCGGCCTGGGCCCGGACGACCAGGTCGCCGGCGGCGTGCTCAAGGACCTGGCCGAGCCCGCCGGTCAGCACCACCAGGTCGGCCCGCTCCGGCGGGTTGCCCAGTCCCAGCTTGCTGCCGCCGCCGGCGAAGGTCACGGCCAGGCCGTCGGCCGCGGCGGCCCGCAGCACCTGGCTGGCCTCGGAGACCGAACGCGGCCGGGCCAGGAACCTGGCGGCCACGCCGTCGACCTCATACGACCCGTCGGCGGTCTCGACCAGGCCACCCCGCTCCAGATCCTGCACGCCCACGGCTCAGAACACCTCCGCCAGGCCGGCCTGCTCGGCCGGGTGGACCCGCCGCGGGCCGGGCCGCTCGCCGCACAGCCGCGGGGTCGGGAACACCTTGCCCGGGTTGGCGCGCCCGTCGGGGTCGAAGGCGCAGCGCACAAGCTGCATGGTGTCCAGATCCTCGGCGCTGAACTGCTTGGGCAGGTACTGCTTCTTGTCGAAGCCGACGCCGTGCTCGCCGGTGATCGAGCCGCCGTGGTCGAGGCAGGCGTACAGGATCTCGGCGGCCAGCTCCTCGGCCCGCTCCTCCTGGCCCTCGACCTCGCCGTCGTACAGCACCAGCGGGTGCAGGTTGCCGTCCCCGGCGTGGAACACGTTGGCCACCCGCAGCCCGCGCTCGTCGGCCAGCTCGTTGATCCGGCGCAGCACCCCGGGCAGGGAGGTCCGGGGGATGACCCCGTCCTGGACGTAGTAGTCGGGGCTGATCCGACCCACGGCGGCAAAGGCGGACTTGCGGCCCTTCCAGAACAGGGCCCGCTGGTCGTCATCCTCGGCGATCTGGATGGTGGTCGACCCGGCCTCCTGGCAGAGCCGCTCGACCTCGTCGAACTGGTGCGCGACCTCGGCCTCGGGCCCGTCCAGCTCCACCACCAGGACCGCGCCCGCCCCCTCGGGGTAGTGGACGTGCACGGCCGCCTCGGCCGCCTCCATGGCCAGGGCGTCCATCATCTCGATGGCCGCCGGGACGATCCCGGCGGCGATGATCTTCGACACGGCGTCGCCGGCCTGGTCGGTGCCCTCGAAGGCGGCCAGCAGGGTCCGGACCGCCTCCGGCTTGCGCAGCAGCCGCAGGGTCACCGTGGTGGCGATGCCCAGGGTGCCTTCCGAGCCGACGAAGGCGCCGAGCAGGTCGTAGCCCGGCGGGTCGGGGGCCTTGCCGCCCCCCAGGTGGACCAGCTCGCCGTCGGGCAGGACGACCTCGAGGCCGGTGACGTGGTTGGTGGTGAACCCGTACTTCAGGCAGTGGGCGCCGCCCGAGTTCTCGGCCACGTTGCCCCCGATGGAGCAGACCTGCTGGCTGGAGGGGTCGGGGGCGTAGTAGAAGCCGTCGCCGGCCACCTCCTTGGTGACCTGGAGGTTCAGCACCCCCGGCTCGACCACGGCCCGCTGGTTGTCCAGGTCGACCTCGTGGATGCGGCGCATGCGGGCGAGCACGATCAGCACCCCGTCCGACACCGGCAGGGCCCCGCCGGACAGACCGGTGCCCGACCCGCGGGCCACGAACGGCACCCCGGCCTCGTAGCAGGCCCTGACCGTCCCCTGGGCCTGCTCGGCGGTCTCGGGGAGCACGACCACGCTGGGGATGACCCGGAAGTTGGCCAGGCCGTCGCACTCGTAGGTGCGCAGCTGGTTGCGCTCGGAGATCACCCCCTGGGGGCCGACGATCTCCTCCAGCCGGCGGATGAGAGCCTGTCGGTCCATCTGCGCCCTCCTCGGAATGCGAGGGTCAGTCGAGTTGCTCGTAGGCGGGGATGGTCAGGAACTCGATGAACTCGTCGGCCAGGGCGACCTGCTCGAACAGGGCCCGGGACTGCTCGGGTCGACCCTGGGAGTAGAAGAACTCATCTCCCACCTGCTCGCGGATCTTCTCCAGCTCCTCGGTGGCGGTCTGGCGGACCAGGTCGGCGGTGACGGTCTGGCCCTCAGCCAGCTTGACGCCGTTGTGGACCCACTGCCAGACCTGGGAGCGGGAGATCTCGGCGGTGGCCGCGTCCTCCATCAGGTTGAAGATGGGGGCCGCGCCCTGGCCGCGCAGCCAGGAGGAGATGTACTGGATGCCGACGTTGACGTTGTTGCGCAGCCCCTCCTCGGTCGCCTCCCCCGGCGTCGAGGCGATGTCGAGCAGCTCGGCCTGACCGACCTGGACGTCGTCGCGCTGGCGGCCGATCTGGTTGGGCCGCTCCCCCAGGACCCCGTCGAACACCTCCATGGCCACCGGGACCAGGTCCGGGTGGGCGACCCAGGTGCCGTCGAAGCCGTCGCCGGCCTCGCGCTGCTTGTCCTCGCGGACCTTGGCCACGGCCTGCTCGTTGATCTCGGGCCGCTTGCGGCTGGGGATGAAGGCCGACATGCCCCCCATGGCGAACGCCCCCCGGCGGTGGCAGGTCTTGACCAGCAGCTGGGTATAGGCGCGCATGAACGGCACCGTCATGGTGACCTTGTTGCGGTCGGGGAGGGTGAACTCGGGCCGGTTCCGGAACTTCTTGATGACCGAGAACATGTAGTCCCAGCGGCCGGCGTTCAGCCCGGCCGAGTGGTCGCGCAGCTCGTACAGGATCTCGTCCATCTCGAAGGCGGCGGTGATGGTCTCGATCAGCACCGTCGCCTTGACCGTGCCCCTGGGGATCCCCAGCCGGTCCTGGACGAGCTCGAAGGCGTCGTTCCAGAGGCGGGCCTCCAGGTGGCTCTCCAGCTTGGGCAGGTAGAGGAACACCCCCTTGCCCTGGTCGAGCAGGCGCCTGGCCCCGTGGAACATGAACAGCCCGAAGTCGGTCAGGCTGCCCGAGACCGGCTGGCCGTCGACGGTGATGTGCTTCTCGGGCAGGTGCCAGCCCCGGGGCCGCGGCATCAGGGTCGCGGTCTCCTCGTTGAGGCGGTACTGGCGGCCGTCGGGGCTCTCGAAGCTGATCGTGCCCTCGATGGCGTCGACCAGGTTCTGCTGGCCGCCGAACATGTTCTCCCAGGTGGGGGCGTTGGCGTCCTCGAAGTCGGCCATGAACACCCTGGCCCCGGAGTTGAGGGCGTTGATGAGCATCTTGCGGTCGGTGGGGCCGGTGATCTCGACCCGCCGGTCGGCGATCGCGTCCACCGGCGCCACCCGCCAGTCGCCCTCGCGCACCGACGCCGTCTCCGGGAGGAAGTCGGGCAGCACCCCGGCGTCGAAGTCGGCCTGGCGCTCGCCCCGCCTGGCCAGCAGCGCCGCCCGGGTCGGGCCCAGCTCCCGCTGGAGCTCGGCCACCAGCCCAAGGGCCTCGTCGCTCAGGACGGCCCCGTACTTCTCCCGTGCCGGCCCGTGGACCTCAACACCGTCCGGGTATGCCATCGCCCAGCCCTCCGTCGCTCGACACAGGTGCCCATTGTGTCAGGGGGCGAGGCGCTCGATCTTCCAGCCCTCGCCGGCGCGGCGGTAGCGGAGGCGGTCGTGCAGGCGGTTGGGGCGGCCCTGCCAGAACTCGACCACCTCGTGGGCCAGCCGGAACCCGCCCCAGAACTCGGGCAGGGGGAGCTGGCCGTCCTGGTGGCCGGTGGCCAGCTCGGCGACCCGCCGCTCCAGGACGGCCCGGCTGTCGATCACCTGGCTCTGCGGGGAGGCGGCCGCGCTGACCTGGCTGCCGGGGGGGCGGGAGGAGAAGTAGGCCTCGCTCTCGGCCCGGCTGGTCCGCTCGACCCGGCCCTCGATCCGGACCTGGCGTTCCAGCTCGCCCCACCAGAACACCAGGGCGGCCCGCGGGTTGGCGGCCAGCTCGGCGCCCTTGCGGCTCTCGTAGTTGGTGTAGAAGCAGAAGCCGCGCTCGTCGAAGCCCCGCAGCAGCACCATGCGGGCCGACGGGCGGCCGTCCGGGGTCGCGGTGGCCAGGGTCATGGCGGTCGGCTCGAGCAGGCCCGCCTCCTGGGCCTGCTCGAACCAGCGCCCGAACTGGACCACCGGGTCGGCGTCGACGTCGGCCTCGGCCAGCGCCGCCCTGGTGTACTCCGATCGCATGCCCCGAACGCTACTCCGTCGTGATCGCCCTGAGCACGTCGATCCGGGCCGCCCGGCGCCCGGGCAGGACGGCGGCCAGGATGCCGGCCAGCCCGGCGGCGACCACGAACAGGACCAGCTGCCCGCCCGGAAGGGCGAACTCGGTGATGCCCTGGCTGCTCAGGGCGCGCACGATCGTCCAGCCGAAGAACACCCCGACGGCCAGCCCGAGCACCGCCCCGAGGACGGCGATGATGACCGCCTCCCAGCGGATCATCGACCGCAGCTGGCTGCGGGTCGCCCCGACCGCCCGGAGCAGGCCGAGCTCGCGGATCCGCTCGAAGATCGACAGGCCAAGGGTGTTCACGATCCCGAACAGGGCGATCACGATCGCCAGACCGAGCAGCGAGTAGAACAGGTTGATGATCTGGTCGATCTGGCGGGCCTGCTCGTCGCGGAACTCGGCCTGGTCGCGCACGGTGACGTTCGGGAAGTCGGCCATGACCCGGTCGACGGCGGCCCGCGAGTCGGCCGGGTCGACGCCGGGGGCCGCCTTGACCAGGATCTGGCTGTCGGCCTGGTCGGCGTAGGCCCGCTCGTAGGTGGCCAGCCCCAGCAGGTGGTCGCCGTTGAGGGTGTTGTCCTCGTAGATGGCCTTGACCGGGACCTGCTCGAGCCCGGTGCGGGGGAACTCCATGGGCACCTGCTCGCCGACCGCCCAGCCGTTGGCCTCGGCCACCGTGTCCTTGACGGCCAGGCCGCCCGAGCTCAGGTCGCTCAGGTTGCCGGCGGTGACCGTTGTCCGGACCACCTGCTGGTAGGCGGCCGGGTCGACGGCCGAGAGGGACTTGTTGACCCCGTTCAGCTTCCAGGGGCCGAAGCGGACCCCGGCCACCGCGGCCAGCTCCGGCTGCTCGGCCAGGCGCTCGGCGGCCTCGGGGGTGAACGGCTGGAAGTTGTCGTTGATGAGGATGTAGTCGGCCGAGACGGTCTCCTCCAGGGTCTCGGTGGTCGAGGCCTTGATCGAGGCGGCGAAGATGCTGACGAAGGCGACCAGGGCCAGCCCGATCATCAGGGCGGCGGCGGTCGAGGCGGTCCGCCGCGGGTTGCGCATGGCGTTCAGCCGGGCCAGGTTGCCCGGCAGCCGGAAGGCGCGGGCGAACGGCCAGCCGATGACCCGGGCCAGGGGCCGGGCGATCAGCGGGCTCAGGATCGCCACCCCGAAGAACACCACCACGGCCCCGGAGGCGACGTTGACCAGCTGATTGCCCTCGGGGCGGAACAGCCCGGCCAGCAGCGCGGCCACGCCGGCCAGGGTGACCAGCACGCCGAGCACGATCCGGCGCCTGCGGAACCCGGTGGGGGCGAACGCCGTCTCGGGCTGGAGGGCGGCCACCGGCGGCACCCGGGTCGCCTTGAGCGCCGGCAGCAGTGCCGCCAGCACGGTCACGACCAGCCCGACCAGCAGCGACACGATCACCGTGCGAGCCTGGAACTGGATGCCGGTGGACGGGATGTCGGCGCCGAGGAAGCCGGCCAGCAGGGCCCGCAGGCCGCTGGCGATCAGCACTCCCAGCCCGAGGCCGACCAGCGAGGCCAGCAGGGCGACGATCACCGACTCGACCAGCACCGAGTTCATCACCTGGCGGCGGCTGGCTCCCAGGCAGCGCAGCAGGGCGAGCTCGCGGGTGCGCTGGGCGACGATGATGGTGAAGGTGTTGAAGATCAGGAACCCGCCGACCAGCAGGGCCACGAAGGCGAAGGCGAGCAGGGCCGTGCCCAGGAACCGGCCGATGGTGTCGTTGATCGCGGCGGCCGTGTCCTCGGCCAGCTCGGCGCCGGTGAGGACCTCGTACCTGGGGTCGACGGCGGCCCGGATGCGGTCGCGGAGCTGCTCGGGGGTGACGCCCTCGGCGGCGGCGACGTCGATCTCGTCGAACCGGCCCTCGCGGTTGAGCACGTCCTGGGCGGTGGCCAGGTCGAAGCCGACCAGGCGGGCCCCGCCCAGGTTGTCGGCCTGGCCGAACCCGATGATGCCGGCGACCGTGAAGGTCCGGGCCGGGCCCTGGAACAGCACCTTGACCTGGTCGCCGACCTTGTAGCCGGTGTCGGCGGCCGTCTTGGCGTCGATGGCGAGCTCGTTCGGCCCGCCCGGGAGCCGCCCGGAGCGGATGGTCGAGCCGGCCGTGAAGGCGGTGTCGGAGTTGAACGACACGCCAAGGCTGGGGGCGCCGCCGGTGGTCACCGCCTTGCCGTCCCGGCCGACGAGCTGGGCGTAGCCGGTGACGTTGCCCTCGGCCACCCGGACCCCGTCAACCGCCCTGATGCGTTCCAGCAGCGAGGCCGGCATGGGGTCGCGGACCTCGCCGGTCTCGAAGCCGCCGAAGGTCTCCTCGGAGCGGACGGCCACGTCGATGCCCTGGGTGACCTGCTTGAAGAGGTTGTCGAAGCTGGCCGTGATGGTGTCGGTGAGCACGTAGGTGCCGGCCACGAAGCTGACCCCGAGCACGATGGCCAGGGCGGTCGCGGCCAGCCGGAGCTTGTGGGCCAACAGGCCCTTGAGGGTTGCCTTGCCCATCGCCCGCTCAGCCCCCCAGCTTCTTCATGAGGTCGAGCACCTTCTCGGCGGTCGGGTTGGCCATCTCGTCGACGATCCGGCCGTCGGCCAGGAACAGGACGTGGTCGGCGAAGGCGGCCGAGTTCGGGTCGTGGGTGACCATCACGATGGTCTGGCCGTACTCGTCCACCGAACGGCGCATGAACCCGAGGAGCTCGGCGCCGGAGGCCGAGTCGAGGTTGCCGGTGGGCTCGTCGGCGAACACGATCGCCGGCTTGGAGGCCAGGGCCCGGGCGGCGGCGACCCGCTGCTGCTGGCCGCCGGACAGCTCGGCCGGCTTGTGGCCGAGGCGCTCTCGCAGCCCGACGGCGTCGATCACCCGGTCGAGGAAGGCCCGGTCCGGCTTGCGGCCGGCGATGGCCAGGGGCAGCTCGACGTTCTCGGCCGCGGTCAGGGTCGGGAGCAGGTTGAAGGCCTGGAACACGAACCCGACCTTGTCCCGGCGCAGCAGGGTGAGCTGCTTCTCGGACAGCCTGGTGAGCTCGACGTCGCCGATGAAGATCTGGCCCGAGGTGATCCGGTCCAGGCCGGCCAGGCAGTGCATCAGGGTGGACTTGCCCGAGCCGGACGGGCCCATGATGGCCGTGAAGTGGCCGCTCGGGAGCTCGACCGAGACGTTGTCGAGCGCGCGGACCTCGGTCTGGCCCTGCCCGTAGATCTTGGTGACCTGGACGGCCCGCGCGGCCAGCGTCTCGGTGTCGCCGGGCACGATGGCAGCTGACATGGGATGGCTCCCCTTCTGTCCTCGTCTTTGCTTGGTCTCGTGGCGAGCCTACGCGACCTTGCAACCCGTATTCGTCGGCCACGGCGCCGATTCCGGCCTCCACCTTTCGGAGGATGCTGGCATCATCCGGGTCATGCATACGGCAGGGGTCGACCTTGGCGGGACCAAGGTCCAGGGCGTGATTGTCGACACCGACGGCACCAGGGTCGGCGAGGCCAGGGGCAAGACCCCGGTCGAGGGCGGGCCGGCGGCGGTGGTGGCCGAGATCGCCGGCGTGGTCAAGGCGGCCGCCAAGAGCGCCAAGGTGCCGGTGGGCAAGCTGGCCGGGGTCGGGATCGGCTCGCCGGGCCGGGTCGACCGGGCCACCGGCGACCTGTACGGGGCGGCCAACCTGCCCGGGTTCGGGCAGCCGGTGCCGCTGGGGTCGATGGTGGCCGGCGCCCTCGGGGTCAAGCGGGTGGTGGTGGACAACGACGTGGTCGCGGCCACCCTGGCCGAGCACCGCCTCGGCGCCGGCCGTGGCTTCGACGACCTCCTGGTCGTGTTCGCCGGCTCCGGGGTCGGCGGCGCCCTGGTCCTCGGGGGCGAGCTCCGGGCCGGGGCCCATGGGATCGCCGGCGAGATCGGCCACGTCGTCGTGGTCGACGGCGGCGAGCTCTGCCCCTGCGGCCGCCGTGGCTGCATGGAGGCCTACGCCGGTCGGGTCGCCCTGGAGCGGGCGGCTCGGGCCGCCGCCGCCAGCGGACGACCGACCGAGCTCCTGGCCATCCAGCAGCGCCAGCGCCGCCCCCGCATGAGCAGCGGCGTCTGGAAGGCGGCCCTGGACGCCGGCGACCCCCTGGCCCACGAGCTGATCGACCGGGCGATCGAGGCCCTGGGGGCGGCCATCGCCTCGGCCGTCAACCTGGTCGACGTCGAGGCCGTCCTCATCGGCGGCGGCCTCGGGGACAAGCTGGGCGAGCCGTTCGTCCGCCGCGTCGAGACGGCCATGATCCCCCACCTGTTCGTCCCCCCGGGCCAGCTGGTGGTCCGCCTGGGCGAGCTCGGCGACTACGCCGGGGCCATGGGCGCCGCCCTGCTGCTCACCCGGGATCAGGCGGGGGCCAGGCGGTAGACCTCGCCTCCGAGGGAGAGGGCGTACAGCTCGCCGGCGGTGTCGACCCCGAAGGAGCTCAGGCCGGGGACCTCCAGGCCGAGGTCGCGCTGCTCGGCGACCTTGCCGTCGCGGACCCGGGCCGCCCGGACCCAGCCGGCACAGTAGTCGCCGTACAGGTAGGCGCCGCGCAGGCCGCCGATGCGCCGGCCGCGGTAGACGAAGCCGCCGATCACGGTGCAGGCGCCCCCGTCCCGGCCGTACTCGATCACCGGGTCGACAGCGCCTTCGGGCCGATCCCCCCCGTTGTAGGGGTGGCGGCCCTCGCGCCGGTTCCAGCCGTAGTTGCGGCCCCCCGACCCGGCCGGCTCGAAGTCGACCTCCTCGTAGGCGTTCTGGCCGACGTCGCCGATCCACAGGTCGCCGGTGGCGGCGTCGAAGGAGAACCGCCAGGGGTTGCGGAGCCCGTAGGCCCAGATCTCGGGGCGGGCGCCCCCGCGGTCCACGAACGGGTTGTCGGCGGGGACCCGGTAGGGCCGGCCTCCGCCCGGCCGCGGGTCGATCCGGAGGATCTTGCCGAGCAGGCTGCCCAGCGACTGGCCGTTGCCCTCGGGGTCGCCGCCGCCTCCGCCGTCCCCGAAGGCCAGGTACAGCCGGCGGTCGGGGCCGAAGGCGAGCTGGCCGCCGTTGTGGTTGCCGAACGGGTCGTCGATCCGCAGCACCGAGCGCTCGGAGCCGGCGTCGGCCCGCCGCCCGCGCATGGTGAACTCGGAGACCTGGTGGTCGCCGGACCGGTCGGTGTAGTGCAGGTAGAGGTAGCGGCCGTCGGGCGAGAAGGCCAGGCCGAGCAGCCCCTGCTCCCCGCCGGCGGTCACCTTCTCGGCGATGTTCAGCACCGGGGCCGGGTCGACGCGGCCGCCGCGGATCGCCCGGACCCGCCCGACCTGCTCGACGACGTACAGGGTGCGCTCGCCCGGCCGCAGGGCCATGGCCACCGGCTGGTCGAGCGTGGCCACCTGGACCAGTCGGACCTTGGCCGCCCGGAACTGGGCGCTGGTCGCGGCCCGGGCCGCGGCCGTGGTCGAGGGCGCCTCGGTGGTCGTGGGCATCAGGGTGGTCGAGCTGACGCTGGTCGTCGGCTGGGCCTGCGGGTCGGGGTCGCTCCCGGAGCAGGCGGCGGCCAGCAGGGCGAGGAGAAGGAGCGCGGCCGGGCCGCGTGAGGTTCGGCGCATGGCGGTTATTGTCGTCGGCCGCGGCGGACTTCGCTCGCCGGCCGGCGCAGGGGCGAGGCCAGCAGCAGCCGGACGTCGCGTCGGCCCCAGCGGCTCGATCGCCGCGGGAGCTCACCGGTGGGAGGGGGCGCTGGCGGTCATCGGCCCAGCCTTCCCGTCGCTCGGGAGCGCAGGCAACGCCGCGGCTGGTCAGGCCGGCGGCCGCGCCAGTGGCGGCGGCGGTTGAAGCGCCGGTCGACCAGCTCCTGGACCCGGCGGCGGGGCGGCTGGTAC
>DATABK010000847.1:0-2892 GCA_036259695.1 Actinomycetes bacterium
CGCCGGCCACCACCAGCAGGGGCGCGGTCAGCCGCCCGGCCAGGGCGGCCGCGTCGTAGCGGTCGCGCAGCAGCAGCGACACCGGCAGCATCGGGTAGTGGCGCCGCCCGACCTCGGCCAGGGACGCGAAGGGCGACCGCAGCACCAGCGCCGCCGGCGGCCGCTCGGTGGCCAGCCGCAGGGCCACCGCCGCCCCCAGGGACTCGCCGAAGTACACCACCCGCTCCGGGTCGACCTCCGGCCGCCCGGCCAGGTACCCCAGGGCCGCCCGGGCGTCGGCGGCCAGCCCGGCCTCGGTCGGGCTCCCCGGGTTCCCGCCGTACCCCCGGTAGTCGAACAGCAGCACGGCCAGCCCCAGCCGCGACAGCGCCACCGCCAGCGCCGCCCGCATCGACCGGTCACCGCCGTTGCCGTTGCAGACCAGCACCGCCGGCCCCGGAGGGCGCGCGCCGCCCACAGGGGGGACGAACCAGCCCCGGAGCCGGAGCCCGTCGGCGGTCTGGAAGCTGACGTCCTCGGCGCCGGGGAGGACCGAGGCGGCCGGGGGGACCGGGCCGGGGGACGGGAGGTAGATCAGGTGGCGCTGGAACGCCCACAGCAGGCCCACCGACGCCGCCAGGACGGCGACGACGACCAGCAGGATGGCCCCGGCCTTCATCGCTGAGCCGTACCATGATCCCGCTCGGGCGCACCAGCGCCACCCCACCGTCGGGAGGAGCGAGCATGGAGGTCGGGGTCGGGCTGCCCACCACCACGCCGGGTGCTGACGGGCGCGTGGTCCTGGAGTGGGCCAGGCGGGCCGACGCCGGGCCGTTCGCCAGCCTGGGGGTCCTGGACCGGATGGTGTACCCCAGCGTGGAGCCGTTCGCGGCCCTGTCGGCGGCGGCCGCGGTCACCGCCAGGGCCCGGCTGGTGACCATGGTGGTGATCGGGCCGCTGCGCAACACCGCCCTCCTGGCCAAGCAGGCCGGCTCCCTGGACCTGCTGTCGGCCGGCCGGCTCACCCTCGGGCTGGCCATCGGGGCCAGGGCCGACGACTACCAGGCGCTCGGGGTCGGCCAGGCCGGCCGGGGGCGGCGCCTGGGCGAGCAGCTGGCCGAGCTCCGCTCCATCTGGGAGAAGGGCGAGGTCGGCCCCGAGCCGGTCCAGCCGGGCGGCCCGCCGCTGCTGGCCGGGGGGCTGTCGGGGGAGGCGTTCGCCCGGATGGCCCGCAGCGCCGACGGCTACGTCCACGGCGGCGGCCCGCCGCGGGCCTTCGCCGGCGCCGCCGCCAAGGCGTGGGCGGCCTGGCGGGACCTGGAGCGGCCGGGCCGGCCCCAGCTGTGGGGCCAGGGCTACTTCGCCCTCGGCGACACCGACGCCGGCGACGCCTACCTGCGCGACTACTACGCCTTCACCGGCCCGTTCGCGGCCAAGATCGCCGCCGGCAACCTCACCAGCGGCCGGGCCGTCAAGGATTTCGTCCGTGGGTACGAGGATGCCGGATGTGACCACCTGGTGCTGCTGCCCACCGTCTCCGACCCGGCCCAGCTCGACCGCCTGGCCGACGTGCTCGGCTGACAGGGAGGCCGGATGCGCATCGGGGTGCTGGGCGGCGGGCCGGCCGGGCTGTACTTCGCCCTGCTGGCCAAGCGGGCCGATCCCGCGCATGACATCACCGTGGTCGAGCGCAACGCCCCCGACGCGACCTTCGGCTGGGGGGTGGTGTTCTCGGAGGAGACCCTGGGGGCGCTGCGCGACGCCGACTACCCCAGCTACGTGGAGATCACCGACACCTTCGCCCGCTGGAGCGCCATCGACGTCGTCTACGGCGGCCGCACCGTCCGCTCCGGGGGGCACGGGTTCTCGGCCATCGCCCGCCGACGGCTGCTGGAGATCCTCCAGCGGCGCTGCCGCGAGGTCGGGGTCGAGCTGGCCTTCCACCGGGAGGTCCCCGACCTGGACACCTTCGCCGACCGCGACCTGGTGGTCGCCGCCGACGGGGTCAACTCGACCGCCCGGCGGCTGCTGGAACCTCACCTGCGCCCGACGCTCGACGTCCACCGGTCGAAGTTCGTCTGGTTCGGCAGCGACCTGCCCCTGGACGCCTTCACCTTCATCTTCCGCACGACCCCTCACGGCATGTTCCAGGTCCACGCCTACCCCTTCGACGCCGACACCAGCACCTTCATCGTCGAGTGCACCGAGGGCACCTGGCGGGCGGCCGGGCTCGAGGAGGCCGGCGAGTCCGAGAGCATCGCGTTCTGCCAGGACCTGTTCGGCCCCGAGCTGGGCGGGCACAAGCTGCTGTCCAACCGGTCGCTGTGGATCAGCTTCGTCACCGTCCGCTGCCAGAGCTGGCACCACGGCAACGTCGTCCTGCTCGGCGACGCCGCCCACACCGCCCACTTCACCATCGGGTCGGGCACCAAGCTGGCCATGGAGGACGCGGTCGCCCTCGGCCAGGCCCTCCAGCGCCACCCGGCCTCCCTGGAGGCGGCCTTCACCGACTACGAGCTGGAGCGCCAGCCGGTGGTCGAGCGCTTCCAGGAGGCGGCCCGCGACAGCGCCACCTGGTTCGAGAACGTCCGCCGCTACGACGGCTTCGACCCGGTCCAGTTCGCCTGCAACCTCCTGACCCGCTCCGGACGCATCGGCCACCTGGAGCTGACCCGCCGCGACCCCGGGTTCGCGGCCCGGGTGGACCGCTTGTTCGCCGGCCGGCCCGAGACGCTGGTGGCCCCCCCGCCGCTGTTCGCGCCGCTGGCCCAGCGGGCGGTGACCCTTGGCAACCGGGTCGCCCTGGCCGTGGCCTCCGAGGACGACGCCGCCGACGGCCGGCTGCCCGGCCCGGCCGCCCGGCGGCTGGCCACCGCGGCCGCCGCCGGAGCCGGGGTGGTGGTCAGCGAGCTG
>DATABK010000848.1:0-5794 GCA_036259695.1 Actinomycetes bacterium
GAGCCGGGGCGCCGCCCCCTGCGGCCGGGGCCGCCTCGGCCTGCGCCGCCGTCCCCGCGGCCCCCGGCGTGTCCAGGATCCCGCCGAGCAGGTCCTCTGCCTCGGTCTCCAGGGTCGCGATGGGGGCGCCCACCGGGACGACCTCGCCCTCGGTGGCGGTCAGGCGGACCAGGGTGCCGTCGGCCGGGGACTCCACCTCCATCTCAACCTTGTCCGAGTTGACCTCGGCGATCACGTCGCCCGCCCGGACCTGGTCGCCCTCCTGCTTGACCCAGCTGATCAGCTCCCCTTCCTCCATGGTCATGGAGAGCTTGGGCATGGGGACCTCGATCTCGGGCATCAGCCGGCCTCCACCAGCTCGCGGGCCGCCTGCACGATGTCGGGCACCTGCGGCACCGAGGCCTTCTCGAGGTCGGGGTTGTAGGGGATGGGCGCGTCCAGCCCGCTGAGCCGCCGGACCGGGGCCAGCAGGTGGTAGAGGGTGTCGGACTCGGCGATGCGGGCCGAGATCTCGGCCGTGAACCCGCCCGTGCGGGGGGCCTCCTGGACCAGCAGGGCCCGGCCGGTGGCCCGCACCCGCTCCAGGATGGTCGTCTCGTCCAGCGGCTTGAGGGTGCGCGGGTCGACCACGGTGGCCTCGATCCCGCCGGCGGCCAGCTCCTCGGCCGCGGTCAGGGCCCGCGAGACCATGATCCCGGTGGCCACGATGGTCAGGTCGCCGCCCTCCCGGGGCACGGCCGCCACCCCAAGCGGGATCGGGTCGGTCCCGGCCGGCACCGGCCCGGAGGCCGAGCGGTACAGCACCTTGTGCTCCATGAACACGACCGGGTTGGGGTCGAGGATGGCCGCGTGCAGCAGGCCCTTGGCGTCGGCCGGGTTGGACGGCATCACCACCTTGAGCCCCGGCGTGTGGGCGTACCAGGCCTCCTGGCTCTGGGAGTGCTGGGCGGCGGCCCCGGTCCCCGACCCGAACGGCAGCCGCACCACCAGCGGCACGCTGACCGCCCCGCCGAGCATGAAGTAGACCTTGGCCGCCTGGTTGACCAGCTGGTCCATGGCGTGGGCGGTGAAGTCGGAGAACTGCATCTCGGCCACCGGCCGCATGCCGCAGAGGGCGGCGCCGACGGCCGCCCCCATGATCGCCTCCTCGGCGATCGGGGTGTCGCGGATCCGCTCCTCCCCGAAGCGGTCCAGCATCCCGGTGGTCACCCCGAAGGCGCCCCCGTAGACGCCGATGTCCTCGCCGAGGACGAAGACCCGCTCGTCGGCCTCCATGGCCTCGGTCAGCGCGGCCCGGATGGCCTCGGCGAAGGTCATGGTCTCGACCTGGGTCTCGGTCGCGGTCACGGGGCCTCGGCCTCCTCTCTGGTCCCGGCCGCGGCCGCGACCGGCCCCACGGTGGCGTCCGCGGTCGGCGAGGGCGCCGCCGGGGCGCCGTCCCCGGCGACGCTGACCGCGTCGACCTCGCTGGGCGCGTACACGCCGGCCAGGAGGTCGGTCGAGGGCGGCGGACCGGTCTGGCCGGCCCGGACGGCCTCCCGGACGGCGTCGCGGGCCTGGTCGCGGAGCTGCTTGAGCTCGTCCTGGCCGAGGGTCTTGGCCTCCAGCACGGCCTGCTCGAACCGCTCGATGGGGTCGCGGGCCCGCCAGGACTCGATCTCCTCGCGGGTCCGGTACAGGTTCTGGTCGCTCTTGGAGTGGCCCTTCCAGCGGTAGGTGACGGCCTCGATCAGGGTCGGCCCCTGGCCGGAGCGGGCGTGGGCCACGGCCTCGGTGGCCGCCTGGTAGACGGCGTCGACGTCGTTGCCGTCGACGGTCACCCCGGGGATGCCGTAGCCGGCGGCCCGGTCGGCCACCCGGTCCAGCCGCGACACCTCCTCGACCGACATCGACATGCCGTAGTGGTTGTTCTCGCAGACGAACACCACCGGCAGGTCCCAGATGGCGGCCAGGTTGACGGCCTCGTGGAAGGCGCCCTCGCTGGTCGCGCCGTCGCCGAAGAACGACAGGGCGACCTTGTCGGTCCCCTGCAGCTTGAGGGCCAGGCCGGCCCCGACGGCGATCGGGATCCCGCCGGCGACGATGCCGTTGGCCCCCAGGTTGCCCTTGGACACGTCGGCGATGTGCATGGAGCCGCCCCGGCCCCGGCAGTAGCCGTTGTCGCGGGCCAGCAGCTCGGCCATCATGCGGCCCAGGTCGGCGCCCTTGGCGATGCAGTGGCCGTGCCCGCGGTGGGTCGAGGTGATGACGTCGTCGTCGCGCAGGGCCAGGCAGGCGCCGGTGGCCGAGGCCTCCTGGCCGATGGACAGGTGCATGGTCCCGTACAGCAGGCCGCGGGCGAACAGCTCGTCCACCGCCTCCTCGAACCGGCGGATGGTCCACATGGTGGCCAGCACCCGCCGGGCGTCGTCAGCCGAGGTGGCAAGGGTCGTCATGTGGTGCGCTCCTCCCGGTTCCTGGTCAGCGGCCGAGCAGCTGGTCCTGGAGCCGGCGCAGCTGCAGGATGGTCGAGCCCTCGTCCAGCTCGACGTCCTCATACGTCAGCGGCTGGTCGATGGCCACGTCGCGGACGACCGTGGCCCTGGCGGCCAGGCCGAGCGGCAGCAGCCCCCCGGAGGCGACCGCCTCGGCCGAGTCGGCCATCCCGTAGACGGTGCTGCCGCCGATGCCGTCGATCCGGTCCCCGGGGCGCAGGTCGCGCTTGGCGGTGGCGACCACCTCGGCCTTCCAGGCCACCGGCTCCAGGGTCGAGACCCGGTCGAGGGCGGCCCTGGCCACCGTCAGCGGGGCCTCCAGGCTGGCCAGGTGGTACGGCCGGTAGAAGGCGTAGTAGGGGCCCGGCCCCATCGACAGGTAGGCCATCTCCTCGACCACCGTAGGATGGTCGGTGCGGCCGACCACGAACACGCCCGGGGCCACCGGGCCGGTGGCGTAGTCGACCACTCCGGGCCGGTCCAGGACCCCGCCGTCGGCCTCGGGACGGAACACGTTGGCCAGCTCGGGGACGGTCGTGTCCGGCCCGTACATGCCCCGGCGGCTCAGCTCCAGGCCGGTGCCGTTGGCCATGCAGGCGCACTCGATCATCGTCTTGGTGCCGTCGACGAAGCTGGCCAGCATCTTGGGGTTCATGTGCTTGGCCGCGGCCTCGGAGGCCACCGAGTCGGGGGTGTCGTGGGGCCGCAGCGGGTTGTTCTTGCCCTTGCCGGCGCAGACGACCTCGAAGCCGATGTCGTTGACGTAGTCGAACAGCTCCTTGACCTCGACCGGCTCGTCGCCCTTGCAGACGGCGTAGACCTGCCCGCTGGCGTGGGCGACCCGCGACAGCAGCAGCCCGATGGTGACGTCGGCCTCGGCGTTCAGGGTGGCCACGTCCTTGCCCCCGGTGAGCGCGGCATAGGAGATCAGGGCGCCGACGTCGGGCACGCCGGTGGCGTCGACGATCACGTCGACCGGCAGGTCGACCAGCAGGCGGGCGTCGGCCACCCCGACCGGCCGGCCGTCGGCCACCGCCTGGGCGAGCTGGTCGGGGTCGTCGCCCTCGACCACGCCGTTGACCCCGGCCTGGGCGAAGGCCTGCTTGGGGCGGCCGGGGAGGACGTCGGCGATCGCCGCCGTCTGCATTCCTGGGATCCGCTGGACCTGGGCCACCAAGCCCATGCCCATCTGGCCGGCGCCGGCCAGGCCGATGCGGACAGGCCGGCCGAGCTCCTGCTCCCGAGCTCGGAGGCGGGCGGAGAGACTCACCTGCATCACCCTCTTACGGAGCGGCCTCGGAGGCCTCCCCCTCGATCACCAGCGTCGTCCCCGGCCTCGGCGAAGGCAGCGGGAGCTTCTCCAGGCAGATGTCGCCGGGCAGCGGCGGCTCGGTGTCGCCGTTGGCCTTCAGGTCCATGTGGCCGAGGTTCACCATGTTCTCGTTGGCCACCTCCCCGACCGCGGTGACCCGGAACACCTGGTCGTCGATGCGGACGGTGTCGCCGGGGCGCACCCCACCGGTGGTGACGGTGGGCCGGTGCAGGACGCTGAAGAAGTGCAGCTCCTCGGGTGCGCCCTCGGCGAACCAGATCAGCAGGCCGTGATCGACGAACTCCGCGACCTGCTCCCCCACCGCGGTGACCGTCGTTGCGTAGCGTGTCTGCGGCGGGGGCGTCACTCAGGCCTCCTTGACGTTGTCCGGCCCGACCCCGGAGACGAAGATGTCCTCCTTGATGAACATGGCCAGCGGGCCGGCCGGGCTGGTGGCGTGGACGTCGACCGTCGGCACCTTCTTCATCGGGTAGACCCCGACCCGGGCGGTGCCGCCGCAGTCGATGACCGCGACCGCGATCTTGTCGAAGGGGGCCGAGCTCTTGAAGCCGTCGAAGGCCTCGCCGCCGGTCATGTCGGCGATCTTCTGGGCCACGGGGTGGATGCCGCCACCGGTCACCGAGTAGACCAGCGGCCGGTCCGAGGTCGGCTTGATGGTGAGCGGCCCACCCCAGCCGCCCCGTCCGGCCTCGACCCGTACTGCCTTGTATTCCGCCATGGCTGGCACCTCCTTTCCTGCTGTGTACCGCCTACTCGCCGCCGTATAACCCGAAGCTGGCCAGGTAGGCGATCACCACGGCCGCCGGCCCGGTCACCATCCGCGAGAACAGCACCGCCGGCACCCCGACCTCCACCGTCTCCGGCTCGGCCTCGCCAAGGGCCAGGCCGACCGGGATGAAGTCGCACCCCACCTGGGGGTTGATCGCGAACAGGGCCGGCAACGAGTACTGGGGCGGGATCCTGCCCTGGCCGATCTGCACGCCGATCAGGGTCCCGACGATCTGGGCGATCACCGCGCCCGGGCCGAGCAGGGGCGACAGCACCGGCAGGGCGCAGACGATCGACATCGCCAGCAGCCCGGGCAGGCTCGAGGCCAGCCCGGTCAGCCGGTCGGCGATGAACTCGCCGATCCCGGTGGCCAGGATGACGCCGATGATCAGCGAGATGAAGGCCATGAACGGCAGGACGTTGCGGATCACCATGTCGATGGACTCGCGGCCCGCCTGGTAGAGGGCCCCGACGATGCCGCCGACGGTCCGGCCGATACGGTTCAGCAGCGCGTTGATGCCGTTCATCGTCATGCCCCCTCAGGAGCGGGTCGGTCGCCGGCCGTGGCGTGGTCGGCGACGTCCGGCTCGGCGTCGCGGGCCCGGCGGGCGAACATGATCCGGCTGATCGTCTCGGTGACGATGCCGCGCAGGAAGATCACGATCAGGCCAACGTAGAAGTAGCGGACGGCCAGATCGCCCAGGGGCAGCCGGAGCTGCTGGATGCCATTGGCGATGCCGGCCCAGACGAACAGCTCACCGGCGTTGACGTGCGGGAACAGCCCCAGCGGGGGGTGGACGAAGCTGACCGCGGCGTCGTAGAAGGCCGGCTTGTCCCGCTCGGGGAGGAACCGGCCCATGGTGTAGGCCATCGGGTTGGTCAGGAAGAACACGGCCAGCACGGGCAGGACCAGGTAGCGGAGCGGGTAGTAGCGGAGGCCGGGCCGCCCGGCCATCTCCCCCACCCGGTCGATCCGCTCCGGGCCGATCATCTTGATCAGGGCGTGGACGGCCGTGAGCAGGATGATCAGCAGCGGGATGATTCCCGTGACCAGTCCGACGAAGGTCTCGCCACCCTGGCGGAACACCCCGATGAAGTTCTCGGCCCACTGGCCGAGGGTGTCGTTGATGCCCGCCACCGGCGGGGCGCCGGGGAACAGCAACAGGTCAGCCACTGCTTCCAACTCCTTCCCGGACCTGGGGATGGATGACGGCCGCGG
>DATABK010000849.1:0-2651 GCA_036259695.1 Actinomycetes bacterium
CGGCGGGATCGGCTCCGTGGTCATCGCCGCAGTCCCACCAGCATGACCGCGACCCCGACGGCGACCACCGCCACCGGCCAGAACAGCTCGTCCAGGCTGGGGGCGAGCCGGTCCAGCAGCAGCACCAGGCCGAGCACGACCAGGGAGCCGCCGAGGACCAGCCGGCCCGTCTCCCGCCGGGCCTCGGGCGCCGGGGCCAGGGGCTGGCCCGGCCGCTCCTCGGGGATGGCCACCCAGGCGACCACATAGGCGATCACCCCGAGCCCGTTGGCCAGGGCGAGGATGATGAAGGCGATCCGGAGCAGGACCGGGTCGACCCCGAGGTAGCGGCCGACCCCGCCACACACCCCCGCGATCACCCGCTCGGTGCGGCTGCGGCGCACGACCCGGGGGCCGCCGCCGGCCGGTGGGGGAGGCTCGGGACCGGGCGGTCCGGTTTCGGGAGGAAGTTGCGTGCTCATCCCGTAGAGCATAAGTCCTCGGCTTCAGGGCACGATACCGCCATGACGACCTCCGAACACCACCCGCTGCCAAGCTTCCTCATGGACATGGACGGCGTGCTCGTCCACGAGGAGCAGGCCATCCCGGGAGCGGAGAGCTTCATCAAGGCCCTCCAGGCGGCCGAGCTGCCCTTCCTGGTCCTGACCAACAACTCCATCTACACCCCACGGGACCTGTCGGCGCGGCTGGCCCGGACCGGCATCTCCCTGCCCCCGGAGCGGATCTGGACCTCGGCCCTGGCCACCGCCCAGTTCCTGGGCAGCCAGCGGCCCGGCGGCAGCGCCTTCGCCATCGGCGAGGCCGGCCTGACCACCGCCCTCCACAACATCGACTACACCCTGTCCGAGCGGGACCCCGACTACGTGGTCCTCGGCGAGACCCGGACCTACAGCTTCGAGCTGATCACCAAGGCCATCCGCCTGATCGAGCGGGGCGCCCGCTTCATCGCCACCAATCCCGACCCGATCGGCCCGTCCCTGGAGGGGTCGCTGCCGGCGACCGGGTCGGTGGCGGCGCTCATCTCCAAGGCCACCGGGGTCCGCCCCTACTTCGTGGGCAAGCCCAACCCGCTGATGATGCGCTCGGCCCTGCGGGCCATCGGCGCCCACTCCGAGACCACGGTGATGATCGGCGACCGCATGGACACCGACATCGTCGCCGGGCTGGAGGCCGGCCTGGAGACGGTGCTGGTCCTGACGGGCATCTCGACCCGGTCGGACGCCGAGCGGTTCGCCTACTGCCCGTCGCGGATCGTCGACTCGATCGCGAATCTGGAGATCGACCTCGGCCTGGGAGGACTGGGCTAGGTGGGGTATACCGCCCCGGGACGCGGACACGGGAAGAGGCGTCCCGGGACGGTACCAGCAGCGTAGGTCAATTGTGCGGCTGATTCAGGTAGGAATCGGCGCCGGCGGCGGCGAAACCGGCCCGGGCCTGCGGTGAGCTGTCGGCCAGCCAGGCGCAGGGGTCTCCTGGGACCGGCGTCGCCACCCGGTCGAAGTAGACAACCGCCCTGATCTTGGGCATGGCCGTCCGGAGCATCCCCGGGACCTCGCGGAGCCACTGCTCCTTGCTGCCCATGGCCGGGTCGTCGTGGGAGCCGTACTCGCCCAGCATGCGCGGCTTGGTGTTGCCGACGGCGTCCAGGTGGCCGTACATCGGCCGGGCGGCCTGCTGGAGGGTGCGCCAGGTGTCGCCGCCCCGACCGGCGCAGTTGGCCCAGTTGTAGGGGTCCCAGGCGACCCAGTCGACCACGTCGTCGCCCGGGTACAGCGCCCACGAGGAGGCTGGGTCGTGGCCCATGAAGGACAGCACCCAGACGACGTTGGGAGCGACCGGCCGGACCCGCTCCACGATGTGCCGCCAGGCGGCCTTGAACTCCCCGGCCGAGCCCATGCCGGCCCGCTCGTCGTCGACCGCGCCCGGCTGGCAGGTGCCGACGTTGTCCTCGGGCTCGTGCATGAAGCCGACGAACAGCCGGCTGCCGAAGGCGGCCAGCCGCTCGGCCTGGGCGTCGATGGCGGCGTCGTGTTCACCGGCGGCGATGTCGGCCCAGCAGATGGTGGCCCCGCCGAAGACGCGGCTCTCCCAGCCCTCGAACAGGAACCGCCCCCCGGCGGCGTACGCCCGCTCCTCGGCGGTGGGCCAGGTGTCGTCCCAGTCGTGGTAGCGGTGCAGGACGTCGACCCGCCGGCCGTAGACCGCCTCCCGGGCCTCGACGTCACCGCGCGCCTGCCCCGGGTAGCTGCCCCACCAGGCACCCTCGCGGGGCACCAGCCTGTCCGACACCGCCGGCCCGGGCCCGACCCGCCCGGCCCTGGCCCCCAGCCCGGCGAGCAGCGCCACCCCGGCCAGCCCGAGCACCCCCAGCAGGCCGACAACCCGGAGCGCACGAGCCATGCCTCACCCTAGCTCACCCGGGCGCTGCGCATGGTGCCCGGCCTTGCTCGCCGGGTCACACGTCCGGGGATCTCAGATGTCGTAGTAGAGGTGGAACTGAGCGCCGCTGTCCAGCTCAGTCTCGCCTAGTTCTCCTCAGCCTGGTGCAAGCCGCTGACCAGCGCGTCTCTCGGACCCGCGATCCGGCTCCGTTCAGTTCGGACCAGGCCGGATCGGTCCGGCTGTTAGCAAAGCTGTTAGCAGACCCTCGT
>DATABK010000850.1:0-2992 GCA_036259695.1 Actinomycetes bacterium
TGTCCTGTGCTCAGCGTGCGGCTCACCACATGTGTGAGACAGATTCCGTGAATGCTGAGCGCCTTGGCCAACCGTGTCAGTCCCGGTGTCAGTCCACCAGGCAGCACCAGACAGGACTCTGGCGATCTCGCTGCATTCGACCCCTGACGTGAGCTGCACAGACAGCTCTCAGGCGTACTGCGTGGACGTAGAGCACCAGCCTACGGATCTGGCGGTTGGGGGTTCGAATCCCTCGCGGCGCGCACAACGCCCCAGGTCAGCGCCCTGGGGTTGATTGCTTTGCTTGCCTCCTGATCATCCTTGGCCCCCTCGGCCGGGTGATCAAGGAGCCCTTTGGTGATCAGGAAGCGGGGCAACCGCTGGTGGGTCGTCGTCTACGCCGGCCGCGACCCACTCACCGGCCGCTGCTGATGGAGTCCTACGGGGCCATGGTCGACGCGGCCCGGGCCGGCGGCCGGGCCATCCCTGAGCTATGGCCGTTGGGCACCGAGGCCCTGGCCCCGGCCATAGAGGTCAGCGTGCTGGAGGCCAAGCGCCTCGGCCACCGGGCGGTGCTGCGGCTGTCGTGGCTGCTGCTGGTCGCCTCGGTCGCCCTGTCCACGCTCCTCCAGGTCGCCGTGGCCCCGCCCACCCTGGTCGGCTACCTGACCGCCGGGGCCACCCCGGTGTGGCTGCTTCGGCTCCTTCGCCGTGCTCAGCCTGCTCTACCGCACCCCAACCCCGGCCGAGCCAGCAGCCGCCGTCGACCAGGAGCTGGCCGCCAGCCAGGAGCCGAGCAAGCGCGAGCGGGCCCGCCAGGCGTACACCGCCCTGGTCGCCGCCGGCCCCCGTGACCGGTGCCCGGCTGGCCGCGGCAGCTCCTTTGAGTAGCCGGACGACCCGGGCCGCAAGCGCGTCTATTGCTCGCGGGCCTGCCAGCAGGCCGCCTACCGAGCCCGCCAACGCACCAGCGCCGGCCAACGCCCCCAGCAGCGGCCAGCAGCTCACCAGCCACCAGGATGAGCGCCACCAGCGCGCCGGCTCCCAGCGGCCCGGCGCCGGCCAGCGCCACGATGAGCACCGCGAGCAGCACCAGCAGCGCCGACCGCCGCCACACCGCGCCAACGGCCACCGGCCCGGCACCACCAGCGGCGACGACCTGGCACGCATCCGGCGCATCATCGCCGCCTTGCTGCGCAAGCCCGCCGCACCGCCCAAAGGCAAGAGCCCTCGTGAGGTCCGCCGCTGCCTGACCCGTGCGGTCGCCCGTGGGCTGTACCGGCTGCTGGAGCGGCAGGCCGCTCCGTCCCCTGCTGACAGGTCCACCGGGCTCGCGGTCGCATCCAACCGGAAAGCGTCGCCGGCACGCTCCACGCTCGCCGGCGGCAACTGAAGGGACTTGGGTGTCGGGTTGAGGAGCACGGTGAGTTGGAGCTGGGCTGCTGGGCGGGTGAGGACCGGCGGCTCATCACCATCACCGAGTTCTGAGACCAGGTCTAGGCTGGGGTGGTAGCTGATGAATGACAGTCGGGAGGGGCGTCTGGTCGTGCAGCCGAGCGAGATCACCGAGGTCCTGAACCGTCCGATCAGCCAGGAGCTCCTGGCCCGCGACCTGACCCGCCTGGCCTACGTCGCCAAGGACGGCACACCCCGCTCCATCCCGATCGGGTTCGTTTGGAACGGCTCGGCGATCGTCATGTGCACCACCAAGAACGCCGCGAAGGTCCCGGCCCTGCGCCACAACCCGGCGGTCGCCCTGACCATCGATACCGAGGTGCACCCGCCGAAGATCCTGCTCATCCGCGGCCGGGCCGAGCTGGACGTCGTCGAGGGTATCCCGGAGGAGTACCTCCAGATGAGCGGCTCCTACACGATGACGCCCGAGCAACGGGTGGAGTGGGAGGCCGAGGTGCGTTCGCTGTACGACGGCA
The DNA here is from genome assembly GCA_036259695.1 of Actinomycetes bacterium. GTDB lineage: Bacteria > Actinomycetota > CALGFH01 > CALGFH01 > CALGFH01 > CALGFH01. The sequence goes on from DATABK010000850.1 coordinate 1,911, forward strand.
TGGTCCGGATCGTCGTCACCCCGACCTGGGTGAAGCTGATCGACTTCGAGACGACCCTCCCGAGCGCGGTTGCGGAGCTGGTCCGGCAGCGAGACGAACGTCAGCGCGCCTGAGCGATCAACCCGACACCCAGGACCCGGTAGTTGGGGGGTGCGATGACCGTCCGGAGGGTTGTGGTCGACCACGTCGTGCTGGTCGTGGCGGACCTCGAGGCCAGCCGCCGCTTCTACCAGGCCGCCTTGGCGCCCCTTGGGATCGAACAGCTCAACGCCGAGCATGGCGGGGTGGCATTCGGCGCCGAGGGCATGGACGACTTCGCGATCGTCGCGGGTCGCCGGCCGACGACCGGGGCGCACGTGGCGTTCGACGCGCCCAGCCGTGAGGCGGTCGACGCCTTCTACGCGGCAGCGTTGGCGCGCGGCGGCCGCCACCGGGGCGCGCCTGGGGTCTGGGTGCAGTACTCGCAGCGCTACTACGCCGCCTTCGTCTGGGATCCCGACGGCAACAACGTTGAAGCCGTCTTCCACAGCCGCGAGCCCCTCGCCGACGTCGCGCCGGTCCGCCAACCCCAGGACGCCCTGGACCTGTAGAACGCACGGCCGGACGCCTCCAAGACGGCTTGACAACAATAGAAGCTTCGCCGCCGCCGTCTGCTCATGTGCGGGTGCGGTAGTGCAGGTACACCACGCCGTTGCCGAACCGGCGCGCATCCAGCAGCTCCAGCTGGAGCCGGGCCCGGCCGGGGAGGAAGGGCTTGCCGCCGCCCACCACGACGGGCCAGACGAACAGGTGGTACTCGTCCACCAGCCCGGCGGTGATCGCATGGGCGCCGAGGGTGGGACCGCCCACGGTGAAGTCACGCTCGGCGGCCGCCTTCAGGTGCCGGACCGCTTCGGGGTCGAAGTCCCGCTCGATCCGCGTCCTGGTGGTGGAGGTCGCCGCCAGCGTCCTGGAGTACACGACCTTGTCGGCCGCCTGCCAGATCGCCGCGAACTCCCGCGTGCCGGGCGACTGGGCCGCGGCGGCGGGGTCGGTCTCCCAGACGGCCATCAGCTCGTACAGCCGGCGCCCGTACAGGTAGG
>DATABK010000851.1:0-4106 GCA_036259695.1 Actinomycetes bacterium
CGCCCCCACGGGCTGGCGGCTGCCGGTGCGGGAGGTGCGCGCCTCCGTCGGCGCCGGGTTCATCTACCCGATCTGCGGCGACATGCGAACCATGCCCGGCCTCGGCGCCAATCCCGCCGCGCACCGCATCGACCTGGACGCGAACGGGGAGATCGTGAACCTCTCCTAGGAGCTGTTTAGGAAGTCGTCACGGGCCTGGGCGCGGGGCGTGTCGGTGTCTGGAGATGAGTGAGGTCTCCGGTAGATGGATCAACGACGAAGAAGATCATCATCTGTCCGGAGACCTCGTTGGCCAGCCTATCGATCGGAGCCCGCAAAGACCTGACCGACCGGCAGTGGCGAATCGTGGCGCCGCTGCTGCCGAAGGGGAAACGCCCTGGTCGGCCACCGAAGTGGAGCCGCCGCCAACTGCTGGACGGCATCCGCTGGCGCACCCGGGTCGGCGCACCATGGCGGGACGTTCCCGAACGCTACGGACACTGGCAGTCGATCTACGGACTGTTCCGGCGCTGGCAACTCGACGGCGCCTGGACCCGGATCCAGATCACCCTGCAGGGCTTCGCCGACGCCGCCGGGCTGATCATCTGGCAGGTGTCGGTGGACTCCACCATCAACCGCGCCCACCAGCACGCCGCCGGCGCCCGCCACCACCCCCAACTGCAGGTCGAGCCACCCGGCCCGGAACCGACCGATCACGGGCTGGGCCGCTCCCGCGGCGGCCTCACCACCAAGATCCACCTGGCGTGCGAACAGGGCCGCAAACCCCTCGCGCTGGTGTTCACCGCCGGCCACCGCGGCGACAGCCCACAGTTCATCCCGGTGCTCGCCCAGATCCGAGTGCCCCGCCCCGGGCCCGGACGCCCACGCACCCGCCCGGACCGGGTCCTGGCCGACAAGGCCTACTCCTCCCGCGCCAACCGCGCCTACCTGCGCTGCCGCCACATCCCAGCAACCATCCCCATCAAGGCCGACCAGGCCGCGAACCGGATCAAGCGCGGCTCTCGTGGTGGGCGGCCACCGGTGTTCGATGCGGACATCTACCGAGACCGCCACGCCGTGGAATGCGGCATCAACCTGCTCAAACACCACCGGGCGGTCGCTACCCGCTACGACAAACTCCTGCTGCGCTACGCCGCCACCGTCCAGGTCGCCGCCATCGACATCTGGCTACGCCCCCTGGCCAGAACGACTTCTTAAACAGCTCCTAGCTTGAGTTTTAACCACTGGACGGTGGTCGGCGCACCCGGTTGATCATGGATGAGGCCCTTGGTTGATCATGCCCTCTTGCGACAGACGGATGATCAGACCAAGGGCCTCAGTTGATCAGTGTGCACGATGCCGGCCCGGCCGGTGCGGTCGGGGAGCTTGCTCGGTTCCGGCAGGAGTTGTATGCCTGCCTGTCCCGGCGGGCGGACGCGTTGTTCGAGCTGACCGATGCGGTCCTGTGCGCTGACGGCCCGGTCCGCTCGTTGGTGGAGCTGTCCCTGGTCGGGGAGCATCGCCGCGGCCACGGCGGGTTGTATGCCGGCCTGAGGCACGGTCGGCTGGACATCGACCGGCTGCGGCGCGCTGTGGTCAGCGGCCCGGTTCCCCGCGCGGCCGACGGCCGGCTGGTGCTGGCCGTGGACATCACCTGCTGGCTACGCCCGGAGGCACACACCACCCCCGCCCGGGTCCTGTGCCATACCTATGGGCGCGGCCGTGACCAGCACATCATGGTTCCCGGCTGGCCCTATTCGGTCGTCGTCGCGCTGGAGACCGGACGCAGTTCGTGGACCGCGCCGCTGGACATCCGACGCCTCGCGCCCGGCGACGACGCCGCCACCGTGACCGCCGCCCAGCTACGCCGGGTGGTCTCCGAGCTGATCACGGCGGGGCAGTGGCGGCCCGGTGACCCGAACATCCTCATCGTGGCCGACGCCGGCTACGACGGCCCCCGCCTGGCGTTCGTGCTGGCTGACCTCCCGGTCGAAGTGCTGGTCCGGATGCGCTCGGATCGAGTCCTGCGCCGGGCCGCAGCACCGCGGGCACCCGGCACGATGGGCCGCCCACGCCGCCACGGCGGCGAGTTCGTCTTCGGTGACCGGGCCAGCTGGGGCGAGCCGGACATCACCACCCACACCCAGACCCGGCTCTACGGCTGCGCGTTGGCCCGCGCGTGGAACCGACTGCACCCCCGCCTGACCCGCCGCACCGCCTGGCTCACCCACTCCGCGCAGCTGCCGATCCTGGACGGCACCCTGATCCGGCTGGAGGTCGGCCGGCTGCCGAGCGGGGCGATCCCGAAACCGGTCTGGTTGTGGCACTCCCGCATCGATCTCGACCCCGGCGAGGTCGACTTGCTCTGGCAGGCGTTTCTGCGCCGATTCGACATCGAACACACCTTCCGCCTGTTCAAACAGACCCTGGGCTGGACCTGCCCGAAGCTGCGCACGCCCGAGGCCGCCGACCGGTGGAGCTGGCTGATCCTGGCCGCCTACACCCAACTGCGACTGGCCCGCCGACTGGCCACCGACCTCCGCCGCCCATGGGAGAAACCCGCCCCACCCGACCGGCTCACACCAGCCCGGGTCCGCCGAGCATTTCGGCACCTACGCAGGAACACCTCTCGTCCCGCGCATGCACCGAAACCATCACGGCCCGGCCCCGGCCGCCCCACAGGACGCCGCAACCAGCGACCAGCTACCCGACACGACGTGCACATCGTCACTACGACAACGACGAAAACAGCTAAGACAGGCAGCCCGCGCCCGCGCCGCACAGGTTAAACTCAAGCTAGGCCGGCCCGGGTGCTCAGGCGCTGTGGCTGATCTTCAGCCCGTAGATCACGACCTGGCCCACGTCGTCGGGGTCGGCGCCCTTCTCGGGGTTGGAGTTCACGTAGGCACCGGCCTTGAAGTAGTTACCGGTCCCGCTGATGGGCAGGGTGGCTTTCATCTCGCCGTTGAACCAGACCTTCACCTGCCCGTCGGCCGACTGGATCTTCACCCGGAAGCGCTCGCCGAGCCTGTACGCCGGGTCGAGCACGACGTCCTTGTCCCCGTCGGCGTACTTCACCGTGAGCTTGCTGCCGGACAGGTGGATCTGCATGACGTCGTCGTCGCCGCCGTGGATCTGCCCGGCGATGACGTCCGGCTTCGTGGAGGGCGTCTTGGTGATGGCCTGGTCGAGCTCCATCGTGTGCGTGCCGGACCGGCCGTCCCAGCTCGCCTTCTCACCATTGATCATCTCGCGCAGCTCGGAGCGCGGGTACTTGCTGTTCACGGTGGTGGCGCCGCCTGCGTTCGCGGTGAACACGACGCCGTCCTTGGAGTCGTTGAGCTGGAACCACTTGCTGGCGTAGGTGTCGAGGTCCTTGGTGTCGACGGTGTCCGGCTGGCCCTCGGAGCCCGTGGGCAGCGTGAGGTACCACTTGCTGGCGTCGATGATCTCGGCCGGGAACCGGGCGGCGCGTGCAACGGCCGCCCCCCGCCCTTCTCCTTCGCCGTCCTTGTCGTCGGCCTCGCCCTCGGCGGGAGCCTCGGAGGTGGGGGGCGGGGCCTCCGTCGTCGGCTCGGGTGCGGGCGGCAGCAGCTCGGGGACGGGCAGCTCCGGCGTGGGGAGGACCGCCAGGTCGCGGGAGGCGAGGTTGACGCCCTCCTCCGACGGCGGGCCGAGTGCGCCCGCGAACGACAGCATGCTGCCGATGACGGCGATCACGGCCGCGATGGCGACGGCGGCCAGGGTGGTGTGGTGCGCCGGATTGCGCGCGCCACGCGCGTGGTCGCCCTGCTCCGTCACCTGTTCGTACGGCGGAGCGGGCTGCGCGTGGCGCGTCCGGGGGGAGCGGTGCCGGGCCACGTACCTGCCTTCCGGATCGGCGACCGGTCCGGACGCCCGGCTCGGGGGTGCCGGCGGGGATGGGGAGGCCCCGTGTCCGTTTCGTGACCGGTCCGGTCGGAAGGAAAGCTAGCCGCGAGTTCGTACCGGGTTGCCTGTGCGCCGACGAGAGGGATGATCTTTGCGACGAGCGGTTCTGCCGCTAGGCCGTTCGGCCTAACAGTCGAGTCAGTTGCCTGCTGAAGGCGCCGGCGCGGTGGGCGCGGGCCCGCCGTCCGTCGACCGCA
>DATABK010000852.1:0-2156 GCA_036259695.1 Actinomycetes bacterium
AACCGAGCATAGATTTCGTCATCACCAGGATTGTCCTCATCCAACTCCGACTTCGCCACCAGCCTGGAGAACGTGAGATCGTTTTGGTCGTCCCTGATCCGCGCGGAACCGACCTGGAACAGGTTGTCATCGTCACTCCCACTATCCGCTCCAATAGCCTTACAAGTCACAATGTAGTCGAGATCAGGAAAGACCCCCATCAGGGACTTCTCGCCCTGAGTAAAGGACACGTCAACGCTTACGGTAACTGTAGCGTTCCCACTACCAGTAGCCACCGTGATGGCTAGCTTAGGATCCGACAGTGTGGGCATTTCTACTCCTCCTTGCATGGGGTGAAGACTGCTGGGCTGGGTCCCCTAGCGGGCGCCTACTTGATGCCGTGAGGGAACGTTGTCAACGTTCGGCTCAGCGCGTAGCGGCTCGGTAGCGGATGCGTTGCGCGGCACCGCCTGAGTCGGCCGCAGCAGCTCTATGGCTTTTGCCGCCGGGCCGAGAGCGTGAGCCCAGAAGCCGACACCAGGGTCGCAGGCCACCCGCAGTAGCCCGGACCAGCAACGCCGCCTCGCCCCGTCAAAGGACGGCGATCCCTGGTGGGAGAACCCAGTCCGTATCGGGAGACAGGCGAGCGGTGGAGGTATCAGGGGCAGCTGGCTGGGCCTCTGGAGGTCCAGGGAAAGCCGTGTTGCCGTCTGTGCTGTCGCCTGCGACCGCTGTGGGCGGCGGCATCGTCGTCACATCACCTCGCGACGTTGTCTGGGTTTAGGAGGGTGTGGGTGACGACCATCGCCGAGAATGACGTTGCCGCAGGGCAGCCGCGGACCAAGCCAGCGCCCCTGCTCCTGGCCCGGGTCGACGAGCCCACGGTGTCGGTGCGGCTGGTGGTTCGCCTGCTGGGTCCGCTGGAGGTGGCGTGCGGGAACCGGCCGGTGAGGATCGGGGCGGCGAAGGAACGGCTGATCCTGGTGCTGCTGGCCCTGAACGCCGGGCGGGTGGTTTCGGCCGAGCGGCTGATCGACGCGCTGTGGGGCGAGGATCCCCCGGAGTCGGCGGGGGTGTCGCTGCGGGTGCTGATCTCCCGGCTGCGTAAGGGCCTGGCCGCCGTCGGCTGCGACGCGGCGATCCACGCCCGACCTCCGGGGTATGTGCTGGCCGGCGACGAGGTGGACGTCGACGTGGACCGCTTCGAGGCGCTGGCCGCCCGCGGTAGCGCGCAGCTGTCGGCCGGCTCGGTCCGGGCCGCGGCGGCGGCCCTGCGCGCCGCGCTGGCGCTGTGGCGTGGTGAGCGGCTGGCCGAATCGTCGGAGACGCGGCTGGGCGGGGAGGCGGCCCGGCTGGCCGAGGCGCGGCTGACGGCCGTGCAGGCGCGGATCGACGCCGATCTGGCCTGCGGCCGGCACGCCGAGCTGATCGGCGAGCTGGAGCAGCTGTGCCGGGTCCATCGGCTGCGGGAGCGGCTGTGGGCCCAGCGGATGCTGGCGCTGTACCGGTGCGGCCGGCAGGCCGACGCGCTAGCCGCCGGCCAGCAGCTGCGCACCCTCCTCGCCGACGAACTGGGCCTGGACCCGGGCAGCGAGCTGCGCCGGCTGGAGACCGCAATCCTGACCCAGGACCCGGCGCTCAGCCCGCCGCCGGCCTCCCGGCTGCAGCGAGCGTGGAACGCGCCGGCCCGCAATCCGCACTTCACCGGCCGGGCCGGCCTGCTCGAGCAGTTGCACGAGCGGCTGGGCTCGGGCGAGGGGACGCTGGTGGTGCAGGCGTTGCACGGGCTGGGTGGCGTGGGCAAGACCCAGCTGGCGATCGAGTACGCCCACCGGTACGCCGCCGACTACGACCTGGTGTGGTGGCTCGACGGCGAACAATCGGTGCTGATCCCCGACCAGCTCGCCCGCCTCGCCGCCCGGCTCGGCCTTGCTCCCGGGCCGACGGTGGCCGACACCGTCGAGCGGCTGCTGGCCGAGCTGGGCGCCCGGTCTCGCTGGCTGTTGGTCTTCGACAACGCCGAGCGACCGGCCGACATCGCCGACTACCGGCCCGGCGGGGCCGGGCACGTGCTGATCACCTCCCGCTGTCCCGGCTGGGGAGCGTTGGGCGGCCGGCTGGAGGTCGACGTGCTGACCCGCGCGGAGACGATCGCACTGCTGCGGGCCCGCATCCCG
>DATABK010000853.1:0-6506 GCA_036259695.1 Actinomycetes bacterium
GCCACCCCGGCGCCGTGGGGCGGGCAGGTGCCCCTGTCCACCGAATGAGCCTCGGCGAGACCGCGGGAGGGCTGCGGGCCCGCCTCGAGGCCAAGCACCGGGCTCGCGAGGTCGGGATCCGCAACGCCCGCCAGGCCGTACGCTGCTCGGCCAACGCCATCCGGGCCGCCCACCGGACCGAGCTGGAGCGGGCCGGCCAGCTGCTGGCCGAGGCCAGGGAGCTGCTCGAGGTGGCCTCCTCGGTGATGGCCGCCCACCCCGACGTGCTCTACGCCGGCTTCTTCCAGGACGCCCAGAAGGAGTACGCCGAGGCCATGGCCACCCGGGCCCTGGTCGCCGGCGACCCGGTGCCGCGGCCCGGGGACGTCGGGGTCGGCGACGCCCCCTACCTCAACGGGCTGGCCGAGACGGTCGGCGAGCTCCGCCGCCACCTGCTCGACGTGCTCAGGGCCGGGGACGTGGCCCGGGCGTCGGCCCTGTTCACGGCCATGGAGGAGATCCACGCCCTGCTGGCCGACCTCGACTACCCGGACGCCATCACCGGCAACCTGCGCCGCTCCACCGACGTGGCCCGCTCCATCATCGAGCGGACCCGCAGCGACCTCACCCTGACCGTGATCCAGCGAGACCTGGCCGACGCCCTGCGCCGGTCCCCCCCGCCCGGGAGCCCCCCATGACCTCGCCCGACCTCGCCGAGCTCCAGCGCGGCCTCATCAAGCTGGTCGGGATCCGGATCGAGGAGGCCACCGGCGACCGGGTGGTGCTGAGCTGCCCGGTCACCCCCGACCTGCACCAGCCCTTCGGCCTGGTCCACGGCGGGGTCTACGCCACCATGGCCGAGACCGCGGCCAGCGTCGCCGGGGCGTTGTGGTTCGGCGACCAGGGCAAGGTCGTCGGCGTCTCCAACCACACCGACTTCCTGCGGGCGGTCCGCCGCGGCGAGCTCCGGGCCGAGGCCACCCCGCTGGCCCGCGGCCGAACCACCCAGCTCTGGCAGGTCGAGATCGGCGACGACCAGGGCCGGCTCGTCGCCCACGCCAAGGTCCGCCTCCAGAACGTGGCCGAGGCGCCCGGCGCCTGACCCCGGCGCCTCAGCCGGGCCCGCGAGCTGCCGAAACAACAGAGGAGGTCGATCGCGAGCCCGACGGGAGGACGGCTGTGGGACGGAGCATTCGGCTGGTCGTGGTCGCGCTGGTGACGGCGCTGGCGGTGGCCGCGTGCGGCGCCAAGGAGGAGGCCCCGCCCCAGGCGGCGACCCCCAGCCCGTCGACGCCGCAGGTGGTCGACGACGGCAGCCTGGCCGTGGGCGAGAAGATCGCCGCCCCCAAAGGCGAGGTCGTGCTGACGGTGACCGGCGACATCGGCGCCGCCAACAAGGGCAGCAGGCTCGAGCTGGATCTGGCCAGCCTGGAGCAGATGCGCCGGGTCCGGCTGGAGGCGGCCGAGCCGTTCCTCAAGCGGCGGGTCATGTTCGAGGGCGTGCTCCTGTCCGACCTGCTGGCCATGGCCGGCGTCCCCGACTCGGCCAGCAAGATCAGCGTGACCGCCCTCGACGACTACAAGGTCGAGTTCAAGTTGGCCGACGTCCGCAGCTCCCAGATGCTGCTGGCCACCAGGGCCGACGGCAAGCACATGCCGGTCGACCGCTCCGGCCCCATCCGGATCGTGTTCCCCGACGGCTCCAGCCTGGGTCGCAACCCCGACCTGTGGATCTGGAGCGTCTCCTCGATGAAGGTTGCCTAGCGCCGTGCCCGACCCGCGCCGCCGGCGGAGCCGCTGGCGCTCGCCCTCGGCGGGGTGCTGGCCAAGTCCCTGGCTCAGCCGGCTGGGTCGCTGTCCGAGGTAGGGTAGAGCCCGCGCAACGGGGGGCGGAGCGGGCAGGAGGCAACCCCATGCAAGCGGCTCCTTGGCTGGGCCATTACGACCAGGGCATTCCCGAGACCCTCGCACCCTACCCGGAACGGACTCTGCTCGACGACGTCGCCGAGGCCGCGGCCGAGCGGCCCGGCGCCCCGGCCCTGCTGTTCAAGGGGCGGACGGTCACCTGGGGCGAGCTCGAGCAGCTGAGCGACGCGTTCGCGGCCGCCCTGGCCGGGCTGGGGGTGGCCCCGGGCGACCGGGTGGCCGTGCTCCTGCCCAACTGCCCACAGTTCCTCATCTGCGAGCTGGGGGCCTGGAAGGCGGGGTCGATCCTGGTCCCCCTGAACCCGATCTACACCGAGCAGGAACTGGAGGGTGCCCTGCGGCGCACCGGGGCGGAGACGATCGTCGTCCTGACCCCGTTCTACGCCCGGGTCAAGGCGGTCCAGCCCCGTACCGCCCTCACCCGGGTCGTGGCCACCAACATCAAGGAGTACCTGCCGCCGGTCCTGCGGGTGCTGTTCACGCTGGCCAAGGAGCGCAAGGACGGCCACCGGGTGAAGCTGGCCGACGGCGACCTGTGGCTGGGCGACCTGCTCGGGCGCCACCAGGGCGCCGCCAGGCCGGCGGTCCCGGTGCGGCCGGACGACCCGGCGGTGATCCTGATGAGCGGCGGCACCACCGGCACCCCCAAGGGCGTGCTCGGCCTCCACCGCCACTACACCACCACCGGCCGCCAGCTCGCGACCTGGCTCCAGGCCGGGACCACGCCCTGGGACGACGTCATCATGGCCGCCCTGCCCCTGTTCCACTCCTTCGCCAACATCGGCATCCAGAGCGTCGCCCTGCGCAACCACAACGCCCTGGCCCTGGTCCCCAACCCCCGCGACCTGGACGACCTGCTCGACACCATCGCCAAGACCCGCCCGGCCGCCTTCAGCGGCGTGCCCACCCTGTTCAACGCCCTGCTGCACCACCCGAAGGTGCGGGCCGGCAAGGTCGACTTCCGCTCGGTCAAGGTCTGCTTCTCGGGGGCGGCGCCCCTGCTGGCCGAGACCAAGCGGCGCTTCGAGGAGCTGACCGGCGGGCGCATCGTCGAGGGCTACTCGCTGACCGAGGCCATGCTGGCGTGCGCGGTCAACCCGGTCGAGGGCCCGAACAAGATCGGCTCGGTGGGCATGCCCCTGCCGGACGTGGAGATGCGCATCGTCGACACCGAGAGCGGCGCCGCCCTGCCCACCGGCGAGGTCGGCGAGATCCTGATCCGGGCCCCGCAGCTGATGGACCGCTACTGGGACGACCCGGAGGAGACCGCGGCCACCGTCAGGACCCACGACGGCGAGCGCTGGCTGCACACCGGCGACCTCGGCTACCTGGACGCCGACGGCTACCTGTTCATCGTCGACCGCATCAAGGACCTCATCAAGACCCACGGCTACCAGGTGTGGCCGCGGGAGATCGAGGAGGTCCTGGCCGCCCACCCGGCGGTGGCCGAGGTCGGCGTGGCCGGGGTCCCCGACGAGGCCAGGGTCGAGGTCGCCAAGGCCTGGGTCGTGCTGGCCGCCGGCCAGCAGGCGACCGCCGAGGAGCTGCGGGCGTTCTGCCGCGAACGCCTGGCTCCCTACAAGGTGCCGGCCACGGTCGAGTTCCGGCCCGACCTGCCCAAGACGATGGTCGGCAAGGTCCTCCGGCGCGCCCTCACCGAGCCCCGATCAGCGCCTTGACCCTGGCCATGAGCTCGTAGGGGTCGAACGGCTTGACCACGAAGTCGTTGGCCCCGGCCTGGCGGGCCACCTCCTGGTCGGCGGTGATGAAGTTGGCCGTGAGCAGGATCACCGGGATGGCGGCCCCGCGCTGGTCGGCCCGCAGGCGCGCGCAGACGGTGTAGCCGTCGATCCGCGGCATCAGCACGTCCAGGAGGACGACGTCGGGTTGGAGGTCGAGGGCCTTGGTGAGCGCCTCCTGGCCGTCGCGGGCCGTCACCACCTGGAAGCCCTCGAGGCGGAGGTTGACCTCGACGAAGCGGACGATGTCGGCGTCGTCGTCGGCCACCAGCACGGTCCCGGTCAGTGGAGCTCCTTTTGTTGGCGTCTGCCGCTACGGTCGGTCGTCGCGGGGGAATGATCCCACTCGGAGCGGACGAGATGCACCGAGCGGGCAGAAGCGGTCCGGTTGACAGTACCCGGCGGCAACGGTCAGCGTGATCGCCCATGATCGGCCCCTCCTTCGAGGCGGTGCTGGCCGCCGCCGCCGACGGCGACGAGCTGGCCTTCGGCGCGCTCTGGCGCGACCTTCAGCCGGCCCTCCTGCGCTACCTGAACGCCTACGCCCCGGGCTCGGGCGAGGACCTGGCTTCGGAGACCTGGCTCCGGATCGTCAAGGGCCTGACCCGCTTCTCCGGCGACGAGCGCGCCTTCCGGGCCTGGGTCTTCACCGTCGCCCGCCACCGCGTCGTCGACCGCTGGCGCCGCAGCACCCGCCGCAACGACGAGCTCGTCCCCCTCGACGCCCTCACCCACTTCCCAGCCTCCGACGACCCCGCCGCCACCGCCCTCGACACCATCTCCAGCCAGGCCGCCGTCGCCCTGATCGCCACCCTCCCCCCCGACCAGGCCGAGGTCGTCCTCCTCCGCGTCGTCGCCGGCCTCGACGTCGCCGAGGTCGCGGCCATCACCGGCAAACGCCCCGGCAACGTCCGAGTCCTCGCCCACCGAGCCCTCCACCGCCTGGCCGAGCGCCTCGACCGGCAGTCGTGGGTCGGCGGGACGGTGTAGGGGGTGATGTAACGCGATGGGTAGCGGTGGCGTGTTCCCGGCTGGGATGTCAGAGGAACCGTCGCAGCCGATCGAGCCGCTCGACGCCGACACCGCCGAGCGGCTCCTGTCCGGCCGCCTGGACCCCGACGACGCCCCCCCGGGCTACGCCGAGGTAACCCGGCTCCTGCGGACGGCCGCCGCCCCGGCCGACCCGGCCGAGCTGGCCGGCGAGGCAGCCGCCATGGCCGCGTTCCGCAGGGCCCAGCGCCCTCCGCGGCCAGCGGGTCGCCTGAGGAAGTCGTGGGGATGCTCCGGTGAGGCTTCGGGTCGCCCCCGTGCGGCCTCAGGCCGTCGCGCCCGCTCCAGCGCCCGGCGCGGCCGGGTGCGGGGCCGGCTGGCCGCGCTGGCGCTGGCCGGAGCGGTGGCCGTCGCCGGGGTGGGGGTGTGGACAGCCGGCGGCGCCCCATTTCCCGGTGAGCGACGCTCCCCCTCCGGGGGGCCAAGCGCCAGCGGGCCGGGTTCGGGCACGCCCGCGTCGGCGGCGTACGGGTCGGCCGCGTACGGGTCCGGGGCGTACGGGTCCGGGGTGGGCGGAGCCGAATCGCTGCGGCCGGCGTCCCCGGGCCCCGGTTCCGCCCCGGGGCCGGTCTCGGTGACCAACGGCCGCCCCCCGTCCCTGCCATCGGCCCGCGAACGGGCGACCGCACGGCCCGGCGCCGGCGAGACCTCCCGCGGAGGCGCCTCGCCCCACGGGACGAAGCCCCCCCGGCCGGCCAAGCCGCCCAAGCCCAAGCCGCCCAAGCCCAAGCCCCCGAAGGCTCAGAAGCCCAGCGGAGAGGGGTCCAGGGCGGAGGCGCCATAGGCTGCGGCGCCCAGGCCCAAGCCCCCGAAGGCGAGGATGCCGAAGGCGTCTGAGTCCTAGACGAGACCATGGCGTTTCCGCGCTCGCGCCAGCCTGGCGCGGGCGGCCGCCAGCCGTGCCCGGCCGTCGGCGGCGGCCAGGGAGAGGCCGCCGCCGCCGAGCAGGAGCAGCGGGCCCCGCCGTCCAGGCCGTCCACCGGCGGATGTTGCTGCAGGGCGCCGACGGCTAGAGCAGCTCGGCCTGCGCGAGGATGTCCTCGCGGGTGACGTTGCCGACCAGCTCGGGGTGCAGCGCCTTGGCCAACCCCAGACACCTGGCCGCGGTCTTCACGCGGCGGTCGTGGCGGCGCAAGCCTGGCCCTGCCGCTAAAGATCGGGCCGTACCTCCCGATCCGCTTATCATCGGATCAGGAGGCGGACGGGGGCGCTGGTGGGACACGGCATCGACCGGCGGTGGGCGACGTTGGCGGTCGCCGTGGCGCTGGGTGCCGGCGGTGGCAGCCTGATCGGGTTCGTGACCGCTCCGGCCTCCAGAGGCGACGCGCGGGTGCTGGCGCCCGTCCAGGAGGTGGCGCCCTCGACGACGAAGCGGCCACGCGGTGGCTTCGCCGCGGTCTCGTCGACCACCACCCGGCCTCGGCCGCGGACCCTGCCCGCCGCCACCGAGGGCCTCAACCCGGCGACGACCTCGACCAGCTCGACCATGCGACCGACGACCACGACCGTCGCTCCCACGACCTCGACCACGGTCGCGCCGAGCACGACCTCCACGTCCACGACCGTCGGCGACACGACCACGACCAGCTCCGTGTCGTCGTCGACGACCTCGACGACCTAGCCGCCGGCTGATGATCCCAACTGCTCCCGGCTTGAACGCCGTTGCCGCCGGGCAGTCTATAGGCTTGCCACAGGCCGGCCGTGCCGGGGGCCGGCCGCCCCGCCAGGAGGGAGAGCCCAGCCCGTGGAGCAGCCGCCGCAGCAGCCGCCGCAGCCGCAGCCGCAGCCGTGGGGCGGGCAGCCGTGGGGGCG
>DATABK010000854.1:0-2059 GCA_036259695.1 Actinomycetes bacterium
CGAAGAAGGCCGTCATCGAAACGGTAATGCCGAGCACGACGTAGGCGAGCCAGACCTGTTCCGGACCGCGCACCAGCATCAGGCCCAGGATCAGGATGCCGCGGATCACGTCGGCCGCGATCATCAGCCGCCGCCGGTCCCAGCGGTCGGCGACCACCCCGGCCGGCAGGGCCAGCACCGTCGAGGACAGGGCGCGGGCGAAGGCGACGAGCCCCGCCTTGGCCGCCGACCCGGTCAACGCCAGCACCAGCAGCGGATAGGCGATCAGCCCCGACTGCGTGCCGACGCCCGACAGCAGCTGCCCGGCCTGGAGCAGCAGGAAGTCGCGGTTCCGCCGCAGGGGGACCGCGGTCACGCGTCGATCGGCTCGACGGTGATGCCCTGCCGGGCGAGCCAGGCCTCAGCCTGCTCGACCTGGTCGGCGGGGCCGGAGAGCTCGAGCAGGAACCAGGCCACGCCGGACTCGACGTCGACGTTGGCCCGGCGGACGTTGACCACGGCCGTGGTCGCCCTGACCAGGTCGTGGAGGATCGGCTGGTGGACCAGCTCCGGGGGGAGGGTGCAGTGGACCAGCCGCCTCACGGCTCCCGCCTTCCAAGGCGAGCGTTCATGGAGCCGGAGCGGAAGCCCTCCAGGTCGAGGGTGACCCAGGTGAAGCCGAGCTCGCGGAGGCCGGCGACCAGGCGCTCGCGGCGCTCCGGCTGGACCAGGCCGGCCAGGGCCTCGGGCGGGACCTCGACCCGGGCCAGGTCGCCGTGGTCGCGGACGCGCAGCTGGGCCAGGCCGAAGGAGCGGAGCAGGGCCTCGGCCCGCTCGACCCGGGAGAGGCGGGCCGGGGTGACCTGGACGCCGTAGGCGATCCGGGAGGCCAGGCAGGCCGCGGCCGGCTTGTCGGCGGTGCGCAGGCCGCGGCGGCGCGACGCCTGGCGGACCTCGGCCTTGGAGAGACCGGCCGCGACCAGCGGGGTGAGCACGCCGTGCTCGGCCGCGGCCCGCTGCCCGGGGCGGTGGTCGCCCAGGTCGTCGGTGTTGGTCCCGACGGCCAGGGCCAGGCCCTCGGCGGCGGCCAGGGGGCCGAGGACCTCGAACAGCTCGTCCTTGCAGAAGAAGCAGCGGTCGGGGCCGTTGCGCAGGTAGCCGGGGCGCTCGCCCTCGTGGGTGGGCACGACCAGGTGGCGGGCCCCGAGCTCGGCCGCCAGCGCCCGGGCGTCCTCCAGCTCGTGCTCGGGCAGGCTGGGCGAGACCCCGGTGGCCGCCACCGCCCGGTCGCCCAGGGCGTCGACCGCCGCGGCCAGCAGGAAGGCCGAGTCGGCCCCGCCCGAGAACGCCACCATCACCCCGCCGGTGGCTTCCAGGTCCCGCCGCAGGGCGGCCAGCTTGGCGTCCAGCCCGTCCGCCTGGTTCATGGAGGACAGTCTAGGACCAAGCGAAACGGCGGCCCCCGTTCTCGGGAGCCGCCGTCCGCGTGGAGTGGACTGACTAGAAGTCCATGTCGGCGCCGCCGCCGGGCATGGCGGGGGCCTTCTCCTTCTCCGGCTTGTCGGCCACCACGGCCTCGGTGGTCAGGAACAGGCCGGCGATCGAGGTCGCGTTCTGCAGCGCGGAGCGGACGACCTTGGCCGGGTCGACGATCCCCGCCTTGAACATGTCGGTGTACTCGCCGGTGGCCGCGTTCAGGCCCTCGCCCGGGTCGAGGCTGCGGACCTTCTCGACCACCACGCCGCCCTCGAGGCCGGCGTTGTGGGCGATCTGCTTGAGCGGCTCCTCGAGCGCCTTGCGCACGATCGCCGCGCCGGTCGCCTCGTCACCGCTCAGGTCGACCTTGGTCAGGGCCTCCTGGACCCGGAGCAGGGTCACGCCGCCGCCGGGGACGATGCCCTCCTCCACCGCCGCGCGGGCGTTGGAGACGGCGTCCTCGATGCGGTGCTTCTTCTCCTTGAGCTCGACCTCGGTGGCCGCGCCGACCTTGATCACGCCGACGCCCCCGGCCAGCTTGGCCAGCCGCTCCTGGAGCTTCTCGCGGTCGTAGTCGGAGTCGGTGTTGTCGATCTCGGCCCGG
>DATABK010000855.1:0-4653 GCA_036259695.1 Actinomycetes bacterium
GCCGCCGACGCCAAGGCGCTCGGGGTGCCGGTGTTCACCATCGCCCTCGGCACCGAGCAGGGCATGGTCGACGTGCCCGACGAGACCGGCAACCTGCGCCGGATCCCGGTCCCGCCGGACAAGCTGACCCTGCAGAAGATCGCCGAGACCACCGGGGCCCGGTTCTTCGCCGCCCCCAGCGGTGACGACCTCAAGGCCATCTACCGCGAGCTGGGCTCCAAGATCGGGTTCGTCAAGGAGAAGCAGGAGATCACGGTGATCTTCGCCGCCACCGGCCTCCTCTTCCTGGTCGCCGGGGCGACCATGTCCCTGACCTGGTTCAGCCGGTTCCCGTAAGGCCGGCCTCCCCCTCCTCCGCCCCCGCCGGGTCGGGCAGCCCGCGGTCCAGGTCGGTGGCCCGGCCGGCGGCCTCGGCAAGGCGGCCGTCGAAGCGGTCCAGGCGGTGGGCGGCGTCCTGCCAGCGGTCCCTGGCCCGGCCGAGGTGGCGGCCGACCAGCTCGAAGTGGGTCCGGAACCCGTCCAGGTCGCCGCGGAGGGCGGCCAGGGCGTCCAGGACCCGGCGGGCGTTCTCCTCGACCCGCAGCCCCTTGAGCCCGACCCCGATCGAGACCAGGTAGGCGTACAGGGTGGTCGGCGAGGCGGGGAACACCCGCCGCTCGACCGCATACCGCCAGCAGGAGTCGCCCGGCGGGTCCTCGCGCAGGAACTCGTAGAACACCGCCTCCGACGGCAGGTAGCAGAGGGCGAAGTCGTAGGTGCCCTCGTCGGGGCAGATGTACTTGTCGGCGATGGCGTCGACGTGCCGGCGGGCGTCGCGGGTGAAGGCCCGCCGGTGCAGCGCCCTGGCGGCGTCGCCCTCCTGGGTCGTGCTCATGCGGGCGAACGCGTCCAGCGGGAACTTGGAGTCGATCGCCACCATCGCCTCCCCGAGCACCAGGACCGCGTCCACCCGGGCCCCGGACCGGAACACGTGCTGGGTCCGGTAGGCGCCGTGGGGCAGCCCCTGGGCCAGGAGCTGCTCCAGCAGCAGCTCCCCGAGCGCGCCCCGGGCCTGGGGCGGGCGCAGCAGGTCCTCGAGCCGGCTGAGGCCCCGGGCCTGCTCCAGGACCTGCTCGGCCACCCCGGCGACCATCGCGACCCGCTCCCGGACCTGGGCGGCCGTGTCGGCGGCCCGGGCCTGGGCGTCCTGCACGCTGTCCAGCCCCAGGTAGAGCCGCCGGTCCAGGTCGATCAGGCGCCGGTCGAGGCTGTCGGAGATCCCGGCCAGCCGCTTGTCCAGCTCCCTGCTCCCGACCCCGCCGCCGTCGCCGCCCCGGCCCCAGCGGCCGAACACCAGCCCGGCCACCACGCCGGCCAGCACGCCGATCAGCACCGCCTCCCAGCGCACGGCCGCGTCCCTCCCGCGAGTGGTCCGAGTTGGCCGGGACGCTACCAACGGGGTGCGACAGGCGGAGGAGCCGGGAAGCTCAGTTCTGGGTGGCGGCGGCCAGCGACGGCGGCGGCTCGGGCCCGGACATGGCCGCCGCGGCCGCGACCAGGGCGGGGGCGGTGCCGGTGAGGGCGAACCAGGCCGGGGAGGGGCTCATGCGGGCCGGGACGTCGATGGCGCCCAGCATGGCCAGGGGGGCCAGGGCGGTCGACCAGAGGGCCTGGCGCCACTCGGCCGGGTCGGCGGCGGCCAGCATCGACGGCCAGTGGTGGCCGATCAGGGCCCGGAACCGCCTGGCGAAGCCGGCCAGGTCGACCTGGCCGGGAGGCAGGCCGGCCAGCTCCTGGAGCAGGGTGTCGCGCTCGTGCCAGAGGAGCCGGCCGAGCTCGGCCCGGGGTGCCCAGTCGCCCCAGTCGACGCCCTCCCACCAGGCGGCGAAGACGAAGCCGAGCTGGGCGGCGTCGGGCAGGTCGAGGAACTCCCGGCCCAGGTCGGTGAGCTGGAGCAGCCCGGCCTCGGCCTCGGTGAGCCGGCCGGCGTCGCACAGCGAGCGCAGCAGGGTGGTGCGCCGCCTGGCCAGGGCCAGGCCCTCCGGGCCGTCGCCGCCGGCGCCGCCCCCGGGCAGCCGCTCCCTGACCGTGCGCAGGCTGGCCGGGTCGAGGTCGCCCCAGCCGGTGAGGGGCAGGCCCTCGTCGGCCAGGCAGAGCAGGAACTCGCGGACGTCGTCGGTGAGGCCGCCGAACGGGCCGGTGAGCAGCACGGATGGGCCTCGCTTCCTCGCTGTCGGACGTTGCGTCGCTCCCGTTCGGATTCGGTACGGCCCCGGCCTGCCTTGAGCGGCCTGCTGGTACGCTCGGCCTCCCAACTTCACCGGCGCAGGCCACCCGACCAGGAGGACGAGAACCAGATGGAGGTCAAGCTCGGGGTCACCTACAGCCCCAAGGAGCTGGTGGTCGAGACCGACCAGTCGCCCGACGACGTGACCAAGCTGGTCGAGGAGGCGGTCGCCGGCAAGTCCAGGGTGCTGTGGCTGTCCGACACCAGGGGCCGCCGCGTTGGCGTGCCCACCGAGAAGCTCGCCTACGTCGAGGTCGGCGAGGAGCACCCGGACAAGCGGGTCGGCTTCAGCACCCCGTAGCCAGCTGGCGCCGGCGGGGCGCCTAGCCGAAGTCGCGGTGGTAGACGATGCCGTCGCGGCCGACCTCGACCACCGAGACGCCGGGGATTCCCGTCGAGCGGCGGCCGCCGTCGCTGTAGGCGCTGGTCCACTCGGCCAGGACGGTCCGGTCGGCCCCGACCTGGCGCTTGACGCTCAGCTCGACCGGGCCCCTGACCGCGTACAGCGAGGCCAGGTAGTTGCGGATCTCGTCCCGGCCGCGGTGGGGCATGTTGTCGGGCTCGTAGTAGACGGCGTCGGGCGCGTACAGCGCCGCGGCGGCGTCCGCGTCGGCCGCGGCGTGGGCCTGGCGGAGCGATTCGAAGACCTCGGCCGGGCTGGCCATTCGCGTGCGACCTCCTGAGCTCGATCGCGGCGAAGCGTACCGCAGGCGGTAGCATGAGCGCCTGAGGCCCTTGACCACGATCGGAGGAGCCGCGACGGTGCGACAGAGCCATCCGCTGCTGGAGGAGGTCGACCCGGCGGATCTGGCCGCGGCCATGGCCGCCGGCGACCCGCCGCTGCTGGTCGACGTGCGCACCGAGCCGGAGCGGGCCGTCGCCGTCATCGAGCCGTCGGTGCACATCGGCCTGGACCGGTTCGTCGAGCGGGCCCCCATCGAGATCCCCAAGGACCGCGACGTGGTCGTCTACTGCCACGTCGGCGCCCGCAGCGCCCAGGCGGCGGTCTGGCTCAAGGCCAGCGGCTGGACCAGGGCCCGCAGCCTGGCCGGCGGGATCGACGCCTGGAGCGAGCAGGTCGACCCCGGGATCCCCCGCTACCGCTGAAGCCGGTTGGCCAACCCCGCTACCATGTATGGTTGAGCTTGAGCAAAGCCGCAACCAGGAGGTTGTTTGAGTCCAACGTCAGGAACCGTCGCTCCCCCACCCACCGAGCACAGCTTCGCCGACCTCGGCGCCACCCCGACCACGTTGACCTCGCTGGCCCGGGTCGGGATCGAGCACCCCTTCCCCATCCAGACCCTCTGCCTGCCGCTCGCGCTGGCCGGCGTCGACCTCATCGGCCAGGCCCGCACCGGCACCGGCAAGACCCTCGCCTTCGGCATCCCGATCGTCCAGGAGGTCGAGCCCGAGCTGCCCGAGGTGCAGGCCCTGGTCCTCGTCCCCACCCGGGAGCTCTGCCTGCAGGTGGCGGGCGACATCGACACCGCCGGCCGTGACGCCGGCGTCCGCGCCGTCGCGATCGTCGGCGGGCGCCCCCTCGGCCCCCAGATCGTCGCCCTCAACGAGGGCGCCCAGGTCGTCGTGGGCACCCCCGGCCGGGTCCTCGACCACCTGCGCCAGGGCCACCTCAAGCTCGACAGGCTTCGCATCCTGGTCGTCGACGAGGCCGACGAGATGCTCGACCTCGGGTTCCTGCCCGACGTGGAGACGATCATCGCGGCCACGCCCGAGCACCGGCAGACGATGCTGTTCTCGGCCACCATGCCCAAGGCGGTGGTCGCCCTGGCCCGCCGGTACGCCAGGCGGCCGACCTTCGTCCATGCCGAGCCCGAGGGTGAGCAGGCCACCGTGCCCGCCACCCGGCAGCTGTTCTTCCAGGTCCACCCCCTCAACCGCTTCCAGGTCCTCTGCCGCATCCTGGACGCCCCCGACCGCGACCGGGTGGCGGTGTTCCGGCGGACCAAGCGCGGGGTCGACCGGACCATCAAGGGCCTGCTCGAGGAGGGCTACCGGGCCGGCGCCCTGCACGGCGACATGCCCCAGGTGACCCGCGAGAAGGTCATGCGGTCCTTCCGCAAGGGCAAGCTGGACGTGCTCGTCTGCACCGACGTGGCCTCGCGCGGCCTGGACATCGCCGGGCTGTCCCACGTCATCAACTACGACACCCCCGAGGACGACCGCGCCTACGTGCACCGGATCGGCCGGACCGGCCGGGCCGGGGCCGCCGGGGTCGCGGTCACCTTCGTGGCCTGGAACGAGCTGGACACCGCCGACCTGATCCGGCGCCGGCTCGAGCTGACCGACGAGCCCGTCCACGAGGTCTACTCGACCAGCCCGCTGCTGAGCGAGCTGTTCGACCTCCCGACGGTCGAGGAGGCGGCCGC